>JAGPVD010000180.1 GCA_018067145.1 Methyloceanibacter sp. | reverse complement strand
ATGGCGCTGGCACCTGGACGAGGTGTTCGTCAGGATCAATGGCGAGACGCATTATCTGTGGCGCGCGGTAGATTACGAAGGCGAGGTACTGGAGGTCTTTGCTACGAAGTGCCGAGATCGCAAAGCGGCACTGAAGTTTCTCAAGAGGATGATGAAACGCTATGGCCGGCCAGGTTCGATCGTGACTGACCGACTTCGCTCCTACGGTGCGGCAATGAAAGTAATCGGCAACGACGTCAACCAGGAGTGCGGTCGCTGGCGGAACAACCGGGCTGAGAATTCACACCAGCCGTTCCGACGACGAGAACGATCGATGGCGAAGTTCAGGAGCATGCAAACTCTCCAAAAGTTCGCCGCTGCCCATGCGTCGATCCACAACCACTTCAACCACGACCGTCACCTCAACCGTGCCGACATCTTCAAACAGAACCGCACTGCCGCCTTAGCCGAGTGGCGTCAGCTGGCGGCCTGAACGCTTCAGACCAGCAACCTTCGCAGGTCCGCTTAGATTTGTCTGACAATGCCCCCAGCGATGCTGTCCTCGCCGCGAAGCCCCTCCAGCACGATTCGGATCTTCTCTTCGGCCAAAGAACTGCGATCCAAGAGGATCGCCTCAAGCCGACGGCGATCTTTCGGCGTGACGTTTACGATAATCCCTGCTCTCATATCGAGAGCTTGAACTGCTTCGGGCAGTTTGGGCATCGCTTGAACTGCTTCGGGCAGTTTGGGCATCGTCTGTAGGAATCAGACCCCTAGTGGATAGGTACGGACGAGATGCTTGAGCGAAAAAATACGATACCGATATGGGTTTGGATCGTCGGGGCTGTGCTCGTGATTGGATGCATTTTCGCCGGCTACCGCACGATTGAGACACGACAGCGTTTGGAGGCAGTGAAAAGCAAACTGGTGAGCGTTAAGCATTCGGCAGCAAAGACAGCAGCGGAGGCCGATGCTCAAATCAACGAGCTTCAGATCAAAGTAAATCAGGCCACTTCGGAGATTGGACAACTAAGAATCAACCTCGACACAGCCCAATCGCAGCTTAAGCAGTGGGCTTCTAGTCTGGAAACAATGCGAAGCGAGCTTGAGAGCGCTAAGCAATCGGCAGCAAAGACAGCAGTGGAGGCCGATGCCCAAATCAACGGACTTCAGACCAAGTTGGATCAGGCCACTTCGGAGATTGGACAACTAAGAAACAACCTCGACACAGCCCAATCGCGGCTTAAGGAGAGGGCTTCTAGTCTGGAAAGAATGCGAAGCGAGCTTGAAAGCGCTAAGCAATCGGCAAACCGAGCAGTCGTGGAGGCCGATGCGGAAATCATGACACCCTTGGAGCGGGAAGCCAGCACGCCTAAAGGTCAGCTGAAAAGCCCCTTCCGGGACTTCGCCAGCGTCGCCGAGGAAGGCCGTCGCAAGTACATGGCTGCAGGCTGCAATGGCTGCCATGGAGGTGGAGGAGGAGGAGGGATGGCAGCGCCGCTAACTAATCCCATTTGGATCTATGGCGATGACGACGACACACTGTTCCGGCTGATCACGCTTGGTACAGGTAAACTTAGCCCAGACGACGCGTTCAAGAAGCACGGCTATAAACGCAAGGGCTCCGAGTTCGTAGTCGGGCCGATGCCGCACTTCGGCGAAATTATAAAGACCGATGACGACCTCTGGAAGATCATCGCTTGGATGAGGACGGTGCATTGTAGCCGCCGAGTGGAAGATAGATGTTGAAGAGGACGTCTGCATTGTCTGCATTCGAGCACGCTGACACCTGGAAGCGAGGGCCGCGCTAATCCGTGTGGGATGTCCGCAAGCCTCGTCAGATTCACAGGTAGGGAAACAGCCTATGATTGACGAAATCCCTGAGGTCGTCGCCGGTCATCGCGGCGTTGTGGTCGAGCTTGGCGTTCCTGCCCTTGGGCGCAGCCGAGCTTTCCCAGCCGTAGGCGGCATCGAGGATGTAGGAGTATTTCTTTCCGTCGAGCGCGGCTTCGGTGGCTTTGTCCTCTTCGAGCCCGTCGAGATGCTTCAGGAACAAGAGCCAAGAGGTCTGTTCGGTGTAGTCGAGTTCGGTGGTGCAACCGGCCTCTTGCCAAAGAACGTCATCGATGTTTTTGAAGGCTTGTTCGAACATGCTACCATCCCTCAAGCTAAGGGAGCTATAGCAGCTGATCGGTCTCCGGTTGCGATCACCTCGTGCAAGCCCCAATGGGCTGCTGAACGGCAAATCGCCGAGCCAGCCCTCGAAGCTCAATGATAGCCAACGCCAAGCCCTTGCACGGATAATCGAGAGCGGTTCAATCCCCGCTGTCCATGGCATCGTGCGCTGGCGGATTGTCGATCTTTGCCAATGGGTGTTCGAGGAGTTCCCCTCACGATCGCCAAGCAGACCCTGAGCCGGGAGCTGCGTGCCATGGGTTATGCAAGCTCTCCGCCCACCCCCGTCATCACGTGCAAGCCGATGACGTGATCCAGGATTTTTCAGCCTCGCCGTGATCCCGACAAGGGTGGGCCGCGAACAGTTCCCGAGTCAAGGCGACCAGACTCTCATCGGCTTTAAGCCTTCCTCGTTGTAACAAGAACGGCAATATGATATTTACTCTCTCAATTCATCCCGTGTCTTTTGGGAATCGCTGTGAAGTCAAGAGGGGAGGGCTACGATGGCATTTTCGCCGGAGTTCGCTTGGCTTGAATTGGTCATTATTGGCGCTGTCGCGGTGTTCATATCCGATTTGATCGGTAACCAAGTTAGTTTCCAAAGCCGCGTCATGAACGCTTTAACAACTGCGGCCGTGTTCGCGGTTATATTTTCACTAACTATCTATTTGCGATACGGGACTGTGTTGATGATGGAGTGGGGATTTGCAATGGTGCGTCCAGCTCCTTGAGGCGGTTATCTGATAGCCCGGTAAGTTGGTTAGGGATTTCTCGCTGGACCGGCTCGATCAGAAAAGCAGGCGACAATGCTGAGGCCTGCGATGCTGAGGGCGGTGGAGCCGCACAGAAGCTGTGTGGTTGACGTTGGCCTTAATAACAATCTAGGTGGAGCAACACGATGCTATTACCGCCAGAATACGCTTGGTTCGGGTTGGTTCTTCTGGGATCTGGATTCGTGTTCGTCTCCGACTTGATTGGGAACACAATCAATTTCGAAAACCGCTTCGTCAACGCGTTAACAACTACGATCGTGTTCTCGGTGGCATTTGCGTTTTTTATCTATGTTCGTTACGGGAGCGTAATGCTCACAGATTGGGGGTTGGTGGTGATGAATCCGCACCTCTGACGCTTCAGAAAGAAACCTCGTTTGATGATAATCTGGATCTCAAACCAGCGCGCTCTGGCCGAGCGCTAGGAGTGCCGCTATGGCGAACAAACAGAGCTTCACACTAGCGGAGTGGTCCGAGATCTTGGAAAGCACAATGTTAGCCGGCGTGGCGGTTTCGGCGGCGGATCCAAGCGGCTTGTGGGGCACGCTCAAAGAGGCTTTAGCGACTAGGTCTGCTCTAGCCTCAGCGAAGGCTGTGGCTTCCAGCGATCTCATCAAGGCAGTCGTAGCTGATCTTGAAATGAAGGAAGGACATTCCATCGTTCAGGAGGCAATGGGCAGGCACGTAAGCGGCGCCAAGCCGGCTGAGATCGTCCATAGCTCGCTTGAAAGTCTACGGAAGGTCTCGGCAATCCTTGATGAAAAGGCGCCGGGTGAAGCGGCTAGCTTTAAGATTTTCCTGCTAGGCATTAGCCATAAGGTGGCAGAGGCCTGCACAGAGGGTGCCTTTCTCGGTTTCGGGGGCGCGAAAATAAGCGATTCTGAAAAAGCCACTCTCGAGGATATCGCAAAGTCGCTAGGAACAAGCGCTTAGTTAGTCGCCATCGACCTCCGGGAGGAGTGGGAGGGACGGATCATCCTTTAAAGGCTGGATGCCTTTGGCAAGAAGATTAAGAGCGAAGGCTTTGGGAGCAAGGGGGGGGAAAGGCATGACTGTCAGAAATTTGTTGATTGTGCTGATTCTTTGCAGTGTGGTCGGCGCATTTACCGGCTTGATGCTCGGCAACGTGGTCGGTAATCTATACTTGGGAATTATAGCGGCACTCTTGGCCACGGCTGTCGCTGCCGCCGCTCGGAACCTTAAAATTCCTCAGCTCGTGGCCATCTACTCCGCCCTTGCCATAGAGCACTCGATTCATACGCGCGTGATCATCTACTCCGTCGTCGCCTCTATTATTGCTGGCGCGGCGGCAGTGGGGGTCGCCAGTGAGATTGACGTCAAATCTTCCATTATAGTCGGATCATTGGGCGGGCTCTTCGCGGGGCTCCTGATGACGATGCTGACCATAGTATCCGAGATACCCGACGGCGAAGGGCGCGCCCCTTAGCTAGAGCATTTTCCGGGCTGATTGAATCATTGGGGGATTCCCCAAGGCTCGTCGAGTCTGATTCAAGCTGCATGCTGGTGAAGGAGGCCAGCATGCATGGCCAAAGCCCTTTCCACGGCATTGTCAGAGCAAATCGGCTTGAGCCGAGCAGGGGACATCCCTAGCCTCCGGCGATGCGCAATCCCTTCCGATATTTCAACAGTTCGCCCGAGGTCATCCGCCTCACGGTGATGATGTATATCCGCTATCC
>JAGPVD010000158.1 GCA_018067145.1 Methyloceanibacter sp. | reverse complement strand
GTCGTCGTCGGCGCCGAGCGCGGCAGAGGGCAGCATGCCGAGCGAGCCCGTGGCCATGGCTGCTTCATCAGAAAGTACATCGCCGAACAAATTGTCGGTGACGATGACATCGAACTGCTTCGGCGCACGCACGAGCTGCATGGCGCAGTTGTCGGCGAGGATGTGCTCGAGCTTCACGTCCGAATACCGGTCCTTGTGCACTTGCGTGACCACTTCGTTCCACAACACGCCGGTCACCATAACATTGCGCTTCTCGGCGGAGTGAACGAGGTTGCCGCGCTTGCGCGCCAGCTCAAACGCGACAGCGGCAATGCGGTCGATCTCGTAGGTCTCATAAACTTGCGTATCGACGGCACGCTTCTGGCCGTTGCCGAGATCGGTGATTTTCTTGGGCTCGCCGAAATACACGCCGCCGGTCAGCTCGCGCACAATCATTATGTCGAGGCCGTCGACGAGTTCGCGCTTTAGCGAGGAGGCGTCGGCTAGCGCAGGATAGCAAATGGCCGGGCGCAAATTTGCAAATAGCTCAAGATCTTTGCGCAGGCGAAGCAGTCCGGCCTCGGGGCGCTTGTCGTAAGCTACGCCGTCCCATTTGGGGCCGCCCACGGCGCCAAGCATCACGGCATCGGCGGCGAACGCGGTTTTCATGGTGGCGTCGGAGATGGCATCGCCATGGGCATCGTAGGCGCAGCCGCCCACAAGGTCGGACTCGGTTTCAATGGTTGCCTGGCCTGACTCATTCACCCAGTCGATCAGGCGCGTCACCTCGCCCATCACTTCGGTGCCGATGCCGTCGCCGGGAAGCAGCAGGAGTTTGTATGAAGCCATGAATCGAAGTCCGCCTTGTGCTAAAGCATCACCCCGAAAGTCCGGGTTTTCGTACTGGTTGGAGGATGCGCCACAAAAGATGTGCGGCGCTTTGGGTAGCGGGAGACAGGAATGCTGACAAGGGTGCTAATTGCCGTCGTGCTGATCTTGGGATTGGCAGGCGCCGTTTCAGCCGAGGAAATCAAGGTCCAGTCGGTCGGCATCACCGACCATGTGGTCACCCAAGAGGAGTTGGAAAAGGGCGAGGCTCTGGCCAAGCCCAAGTTCGACTCTCCTGGCATCGCCCACGGTCTGGTCACCAATGTCAAAAAGGGCGACACCGTCGAGGTCTCGCTCAACAAGGACGGTCAGTCATTGATGCACAATACCCGGACGCTCGATGCGGACGAGGACCATGTCTTACTGCAAGCGGGCAAGCGGGGTGTGCCCGCCGGCGGCTGGCCGAAAGGCGCCTATACCGCGAAAGTGAAGGTCACGCGTGATGGCGAGGAACTGTTCGCGGCGGAGAGCAACGCCTTCACCTTCGAATAGGTCGCCTTAAGCCCAAGGACGGCTTGTGCCGATTTCTTGCTCGAAAGCCTCGATCGCGTCGGCCTTCTCTATGGTCAGCGCGATATCGTCGAGCCCTTCCATCAGGCAGCGCTTGCGGTGGGGGTCGACGTCGAACGGAATAGAGCCACCGTCCGGACCACGGATTTCCTGAGCTTCCAGATCGACGGTCATCACCGCATTCGCGCCGCGCGAGGCGTCGTCGATCAGCTTGTCGATCTCCGACTGCGGCAGTACGACGGGCAGAATGCCGTTCTTGAAGCAGTTATTGTAGAAGATGTCGGCGAAGGACGGCGCGACGATGCAGCGAAAGCCGAAATCCAGCAGCGCCCAGGGCGCGTGCTCGCGGGACGAGCCGCAGCCGAAATTGTCGCCGGCGATGAGGATCTGCGCTTCCGTGTAGGGGTGGTTGTGCAGCACGAAGTCCGGCAAGCGCTCGCCGGCCTCGTCATAGCGCAGCTCGGCGAAGAGGCCCTCGCCAAGCCCGGTGCGGGCGATGGTCTTCAGATATTGCTTGGGGATGATCATGTCAGTGTCGACATTGATCATCGGCAGATGGGCGGCGATACCCGTAAGCGTCGTGAATTTTTCCATGGTCTTCCCCTGTTCACGAGGCATATAGCGGCTCTGGCGCCCGCTTTCCACCGTCACGATATGGCGCTTTTTTCAGGCCAGGCTGCGGACTAAGGTCCGGGGCCAATAAGCGGGAGGGCGGCGATGCCAGATATGGAAAGCTACCAGGCGCATCCGGCGATGTTCCGGGCGCACCCGTTCTGGTTCATCCTATTCGTTCTCTTGATCTTGGCCGGTGGGCTGGGAATTCTCATTCTGCTCTACTGGTACATCAAGACCCGGGCCACGGCGCTGACCGTGACCGAGCACGAGATCACGTTTGAGCAGGGCATTCTCAGCAAAGACCGCACGGGGGTATCGCTCCGCCATGTGCGCGCGGTCCGCGTGACCCAAGGTTTCGTCAATCGCATTCTCGGGGTTGGCACGGTGGAGATTTCCACCGCGGGCGATGAGCCGGAATTCGAGGTCAGCGACATGCCCGATCCGCACGAAATCCGAGAGGCCATCAGCCGGGCGCAGGCTATGCGCGCGGACGGCTAGGGCGGGGACGGGAAATGGCAGGCCAAGAGGATCGGCGGGACCGGAAAGAGGCAACAAGACTGTTTGTTGCTGCGGCGGTGGCATTCATTCTGTTGGTCGCGATGGGCGTAGCAGGGCTCTATTATTTCGCCGAGGTGATGGGATCGTCGGACCCGTTTTCCGGAGGGCTCGGGCTCAAGAACGCCGCGCTGATTTCCTTCGGTGTGTCCTTCGCGGCCATCCTCGTCATGACGGTCGTATCAGGGGGCGATGCCATTCTCGGCGAACTGCCCTTCACCATCGCCGGCTTTCTGATTTTCTTCGTGGTGTTTTGGCTGATGATCGCCTGGATATTCTAGGCGAACGTCCGCGCGGTTAGTACGGCGGGCCCAGCATTCGGGCGCCAGAGGGCGGGGCCGAGCTGGCGCGCTGTGCGGTGCCGTCGGTCAGCTCACGAAAACGATTGCGCATGAGCTTGCAGCGCGTCGGTCCTGGCGGGTGCACCGCGTCGCCTTTCAGCTTTGAAATGAAAGTGCAGATTTCTTCGATCCCATGAGCGTCGAGCCAACCCCATTTGACGCCGCGCCTGATGGCAAACAAATCGGCCTTCAGCTCGTCAGCGCCAATGAACTGATGTCCGCATTCGTGGGAATAGACATAGAGCTTCACCTGGGTGGTGAGCCCGGCGATCTTCTTGATGTTGAGGATCAGGAAGCCGGGAAACGCGCCGCCCCAACTATCGAAATTAGGGTTCAGCACGGTTGGCCGCTTGCCGCAATTCATCCGCTTGCCGTCGATAGTGAGCGAGCCATGGGCCACGAACCTGGCCTCGGGGCCGACCTGTTTGAGATATTCGTCAACGGTTGGGCCATTGGCGGCCTTTCCCCGATAGACGAACTCCTGGGCATCTGCAGAGCCGCCGGCGCAGAACGCCAATGCGAGCCCGCAGGCCGCCATAAAACTAGAGATTGTCCGTCTGGTGAGCATGATGAATCGCACTCTAAGGGCGGATTGGAATCCGCGCAAATGACCCTATCCGCTAGCGGGCGGCCTTCTTATTGAAGCATTGTCGCAGTTGGATACAACGCTGATCAGGGTCAGCATGGACGGGGCCATGGCCGGCGATATTGAACGTCGTGCAGATGTCTTCCAGGGCCTTGCGATTCAGCCAGCCCTCGCGCCTGGCGCGGCGCACGGCGTAACAGTCGGCGGCGCCCTCGTTCGGCCCGCGCAGGATATGCCCGCACTCGTGATAATAGATCAGCCATTGCACGCGGCGGGGCAGGTCTTTCAGCGCCTGCATATTCAGCATGATTACTGTCGAGGAGACCGCGAGGCCTTCGAAATCGCGGATGAGGGTCGCGGTGCGGCCACAAGAGAGCCGGCGTCCGGCGACTACGAGACGGCCCGGCGCAACGCGTCTGCTTGCCTCGGTGGCGTTGGCTTGCTGAATCACGGAAGTGGTGGCGGTCAGCGTGAGGCAGAGCGCGAGCCACATCAGAAGATGGGCGGCTGACCGCATGATTTTACCCTCTACTGCCCAAGCTTCCGGATCAGTCTGAGGGCGGGGCCTCGTAGCGTCAACCGGCAATCCCGGCGCCTAGTGAACCGCGTCGACCTCGATGCGCTCCATGTCGGCGTCAGACAATCCGAAATGGTGGCCGATCTCATGCACCAGCACATGGGTGATGACGTGCACGAGTGTGTCGTTGTGCTCGGACCAATATTCGAGGATAGGGCTGCGATAGAGAAATACCATGTCCGGTATCGCGGCGACATCCATGACGCTCTTGCGGGCGAGATCGACACCGGAATAAAGGCCGAGCAGATCGAAGGGCGAGTTGATGCCCATGCTGTCCAAAATCTCCTCGGTGGCGAAGTCCTCAACGCGGATCAGAAGTTCGGCGGTGAGCGCGCGAAAAGTCTCCGGCAGCCGCTCATAGGCGCCCTGCGCGATGTCCTCGAATTCGGCGATTGTTGGAGGCCGGTGCTCGTACCAGTCGGCGGTCATGCGCGCCTCATTGAAGGTTTGTCCGACGCCGGTTTCTTCGCCAAGACGATGGCCTCGCGCAGCGTGAAGGTCAGGCCGTCTTCGGTCTCGCGCGGCCGCAGGAGCGCACGCAATGGCTCCGCGCCGAGCATCTCCTTGAGGCGAGCGACGGTCGACGGCGCGCATCGCATACGTGCGACCCAGAGATTGAAGACGATGTCTTGATCCATGACCTCGCTTTCCGTCGAAGTGAGCACGGCCTCAGAGACAACGCCGCGCCATTCGTCGAGACTCAGGCAACGCCCATGGCTCGGGTCGCGCAGCTTCTCGAAAGCGTTGTAGCGAACCGCCAACGCATCATCCTCGGGCGCGATATTGTCGACGAGCGCGAAAATGCCGCCTGGAATAAGAACGCGTGCGGCCTCACTCACGAAGCCCGCAGGATCGTCGAAATGATGCGCGGCGAGGCGGCATGTGACGAGATTGTAGCTCGTGTCGGGGAAGGGCAGGTCGTCCGCTGATGCCCGCGTCGCCACCACATTACTGAGCCTGCGCTCTTTGGCGAGGCGTCGAGTCTCGGCCAGCATCTCCGGCGTGATGTCGCTGGCGGTGACCTTGGCAACTTTGGGTGCGAAGGCGAGCGCGGTGTGCCCTGCGCCGGTGGCGATGTCGAGTACGCGCCAGGTCGGCTTGGTCTCGATAAACTCCACCAGCCGCGCCAGCGACGGGCCCGCCGCATGCACGGGCGAGGCCGCATAGTCGGCGGCGGCTGCACCAAATTTCTGTTGAACTAGGGAGTTCGTCACGCGCACCTGCCCGGTGTGAAACGCGAGCTTAATGAATCTCGCGGACGTCGACGAAGCGACCGGCGATCGCAGCTGCCGCGGCCATTTGCGGCGACACGAGATGGGTGCGGCCGAGCCGGCCCTGACGGCCCTCGAAATTGCGGTTCGACGTGGAAGCGCGACGCTCGCGCGGGCTAAGCTTATCGGGGTTCATGGCAAGGCACATGGAACAGCCCGGCTCGCGCCACTCAAAGCCCGCCGCTTTGAAGATGGCATCCAAGCCCTCTTCTTCGGCTTGGGCTTTCACCAGCCCTGAGCCCGGCACGATCATGGCGCTCAGATTTTCGTTCACCTGTTTGCCTTCGACGATCTTGGCGACCGCGCGGAGATCCTCGATGCGGCCATTGGTGCAAGAGCCGATGAAGATGCGGTCCAGGGTGATGTCGGTGATCTTCTCACCGCCCTCAAGGCCCATATAGTCGAGCGCGCGTTCCGCGGCCTTCCGCTTGGTCTCGTCGTCGATCTCCGAAAGGACCGGCACGCGGCCGTCAACGGAGGTCACCTGCTCGGGGCTGGTGCCCCAAGAGACAATGGGCGGCAGATTCTCGGCGTGTAGCACGATCTCGCGGTCGAATACGGCGTCTTCGTCGGAATAGAGTGTCTCCCAATCCCGTTGCGCCATTTCGAACTGGCCGGCCTTGGGCGCGCGCGGGCGGCCCTTGATGTATTCGAATGTCTTGGCGTCGGGCGCGATCAGGCCGGCGCGAGCGCCGCCTTCAATCGACATATTGCAGATGGTCATGCGCCCTTCCATGGAGAGCGCTTCGATCGCTTCGCCACAATATTCGATGACGTGGCCGGTGCCGCCAGCAGTGCCGATATCGCCAATGATGGCGAGGATGATGTCTTTCGCGGTGACGCCTTCGGGCAATTTGCCGTCCACGCGCACGCGCAGGTTCTTGGCCTTCTGCTGGATCAGCGTCTGGGTGGCGAGTACATGCTCCACCTCGGACGTGCCGATGCCGTGGGCCAGCGCGCCAAAGGCGCCATGGGTCGATGTGTGGCTGTCGCCGCAAACGATGGTGGTGCCGGGCAGCGTAAAGCCCTGCTCGGGACCGACCACATGCACGATGCCCTGACGCTTATCGTGCTCGTGATAATACTCGACGCCAAAGTCCGCCGCGTTCTTCGCCAACGTATCGATCTGAAGCGCCGACTGAGGGTCCTCGATCGTCTTGGACCGGTCGGTGGTCGGCACGTTGTGATCGACTACGGCCAGCGTCTTCTCTGGCGCGCGCACTTTGCGGCCCGCCATGCGCAAGCCCTCGAAGGCCTGCGGGCTCGTCACCTCATGCACGAGATGGCGGTCTATATAGATGAGGGACGTTCCGTCCGGCGCTTCATGCACCAGATGCCAGTCCCAGATCTTATCGTAAAGGGTGCGGGGCTTGGTCATTGTCGGGTCTTGTTGAACGGCGAAGTTCTCAATTCTCTACACGTCAGATAGCGATTGAAGTCCGGCTTGCCAACCAAGGGTCACCCGGCAACCAGGTTTTAGGTCGTCAGCGTAAAAAATCGTGGATGGCCGGGACAAGCCCGGCCATGACCTGCGAATAGAGCTTTTGCTCTACTCCTTGGGCTTCTCGGCTTCGTCAGACTTGTCCGCCTCAGCTTCCGCCTTGGGCTCTTCCTCGGCGGGAACTTCCTCAGCGGTGGTCTCGGCCATCAACGCGACCGCCTTCCCCGACCAATCGTCATGCTCGATCTGGCCACCCATGGACAGGGCGTCGTCGATCTGCGCGATCTCCTCGTCGGTAAGATTGGCGATCTGCGCGAACTGGATGAGGCCGACCTTATTGAGCTTCTTTTCAAGCTCCGGCGTTAGGCCCTCAATGAGCTTTAGGTCGTCGGCGGGGCCCTTCGGCTTGGTGAAGCGCTTGAGCGTCGCCTTCTTCTTGCCGCGTGCGTCCTGGCGCTCGGGAATACGAGCGGCCTTACCGCGACGGCCACGAAGATAATAGAGCTTGGCACGGCGGACACGGCCACGGCGCACAACCTCGATGGAATCAATCAGCGGCGAATGGATCGGAAAGACGCGCTCGACGCCCTCGCCGTAGGAAATCTTGCGGACGGCGAAGTTCTCGTTGATTCCGCCACCGGCGCGGCCGATGCAAACGCCCTCATAGGCCTGAACGCGGGAGCGCTCGCCTTCGATGACCTTGACGTTGACGCGGACGGTGTCGCCGGGACCGAATTCGGGAACTCTGCGCTTCTTGGTCAGCGCGGCGAGTTGCTCTTTATCGAGCTCTTCGATGATATTCATAACATTGCCTTTCACGGGCGCCTGGCGTGGCCATTTTTGGCCATCGGACGAACGCCATTCTTATTGATTGGTCCAGAGATTACGGGCGCTTTGGCGCCTGCGAGGGTGTCCTACCTCAGGTTTTGGCCCGTGTCGATGGATTTTGGGACGAAAAACCGTGGGCGAACCGTCATTTAGCCTTTGCCTTGGAGGCTGCGGATATAGGCGATGACGTTCCGCATGTCGTCCTGCTCAAGGATGATATTGGGCATGGTCGGGTGGGAGGTCTGCAGCCACACACTCAAGGCCAAATCGGTCATGCCCGGCATGTCGGCCACCGACTGAAAGCTGGGGGCGTCGAGCAAAGGCGAGTTGCCCTCGTTCGGACGGATGGCGTGGCATTCGGCGCAGATTTCGGTGGCGTAGGCCTTGCCAGCGTCCACATCGGCATCCTGCGCCAAAGCGAGCCCAGTGGCCCCAAGCGTCATGGTGAATGCGAGCCCCAAAAGACACTTCATGCCCAGTCTCCTATCGTGGTTCTTGCGCCAAAATTAGCGCCGAGAGACGGCGATATCCCTGATTTTGGTCAAGATTTTGGCGTGCCGTGCTTCTGCCAAAGGTCCGGGCGGCGGGCTTTCGTGAGGCACTCCGCCTGCTCTCGCCGCCATTTGGCGATTTTTCCGTGGTCGCCGGACAGCAGAACTTCCGGGATGGAGCGGCTTTCCCACTCCCTAGGTCTCGTGTAATGCGGGTATTCCAAGAGACCGGACGCGAAGCTCTCCTCATCAAGCGAGACTTCGTTGCCGGTGACCCCTGGCAGGAGCCGTACGGCGGCATCGATCAGCACTTGGGCCGCCAGTTCCCCGCCGGACAGCACATAGTCGCCGATTGAGACTTCCTCGACATTCCGGGCCTCCAGTGCGCATTCGTCGACGCCCTCGAAGCGGCCGCAGAGCACCAGGACCCCGGGCCCCTCGGCCAGCTGCCGGGCGCGTTCCTGGGTCAGGCGCTCTCCGCGCGGCGACATATAGAGTGTCGGTGTGCCATGGACCGCACCTGCCCGGCCGGCATCGATGGCGGCAGCGGCCATATCGGCGCGCATCACCATGCCGGCGCCGCCGCCAGCCGGGGTGTCGTCCACTGAGCGATGCCTGTCGGTGGCGAAGGAGCGGATATCGATCGGCTCAAGCTCCCATTTTCCCTCGCCGAGCGCCTTACCGGCAAGGCTTAAGCCCAGCACGCCAGGAAACATTTCGGGGTAGAGGGTGAGCACGGTGGCGCGCCAGGTCATGTGTTCGCGGTTCCTAGAATTGCGTTTGGCCCACGCTCCTCTTTGAGCAGCCAAGTTTCAAGCTGTCCGACGCCCTTCACGTCGATGGACCCGCGCGGCTCTAGCACGAAGCCATCGTGCAGCTCTTCGAATACCGGGCCTGAGACTTGGATCTCGCCAGGAAGCCCGTGGGACTCAAGCCGCGAGGCGACGTTCACCGTCTCGCCCCAAACGTCATAGGAGAATTTGTTGGCGCCGATCACGCCCGCCATCATCGGGCCGCTGGCGATGCCGATGCGGATGCGTAGATCCACCCCGTGGGTTTCGGAAAGCCGCGCCACCAACTTTGGCAAGCGCAATGCCATGCGGGCCAGGCGCATGGCATGGTCGTCAGCTTTCTGGCTGACCCCCGCCACCGCCATATAGCCGTCGCCGATGGTCTTGATCTTCTCGACACCATGCGTCGCGGCGAGTTGGTCGAACTCCGTGACCATCTGATCGAGAATAGCGACGGTGCGGTCGGCGCCAAGCTCTTTCGAAAGCTGCGTGAAGCCAACGAGGTCAGTGAACAGAACGGAAGCGTCCTCAACAGCGTCGGCGACGCGTTCGCCAGATCGTGACTTCAGACGCTCGGCGATGGCCTCTGGCAAAATGTTGGCCAACAGCGCGTCGGCCTCGGCACGGGCGCGGTCGGCGAGGGTGAAGGCGTAGCCAACGATCAGCGCGATGAGACAGAACGTCGTGATTGCCGACGAGACATAGAGATTATGCAAGAGAAACGGATCGGCGGCGACCCGCGCGGCAGACGGCGGATACAGGAACCAGACGGCGAGATGCAGCGCCAGCGCGATGGCCACGGCCCCGATCACAAGCCGGATATGGCCCATGCCGCAAATGGCGAATGCCACCGCGGCCACGACAATGAAGTTGAGCTGGATGCCGGAGTCGTGGCCGAGTTCGCGTACGAAGAAGAACAGCGCCACAAATTCCGCTCCGCAGATCAGTAGAGCCGCGGCAACGTCGTTGATTCGGTGTGCCAGCGGCGCCAGCAGGGCGAAGACAATGAGAACAAGATTGACGGCGATCAGCGGCCAATAGGCTTCGACACCGAAGGCGGCGAACATGACCGCGTAGACCGCCGAAGAGGCGGCGATCATCCAGGCCATAACATTGACGATGGTTAGCCTGCGGCGAACATTGCGCGGATAGTCCGCCGTGCCGAACTCGGCGAAGCGGGCGAACGGGCCGAGCCATGTGAAGAACGGCGCGTCACGCGCGGCCATGCGAGCGTTGCCCGGTCGCTCGGCGTTGTCAGATAATAGGAAGACACGGGGTTTGGAGAAAAAGCGGGCGGTCATGGCGCACACTCTACCGCGTCCTTGTCCCGCTGGAGGAGTTTAGTCTTCCAGTTCTTCGGGCAGCACGACGGTGATGCGGCCGTTGGCGATATCCACCTCCGGCACTGTTGCCTCGGTGAACGCCACGAGGAAAGTGGCCTCGCCGCTCACCGGCGCGATCTCGACGATGTCGCTGGCGCCGAAATTATGCACGCCGACTATCGCGCCGAGCTCGGCGCCATCCGCGTTGACCGCCGCAAGCCCGACCAGATCGGCGACATACCATTCGCCATCTTTGGCTTTCTCGGCCGGACGCAGCTTGGCGCGGGATGCGTAGAGCTTGGTGCGGTTTAGCGCCTCCGCCCCCTCCCGCGTGGTCACGCCCTTGATGCGGGCGACGATCGCTTTCGGGGTGATGCGGACGCGCTCGATCTCGATTTCGCGGGCGCCCGTCTCATCTTGAAGCGACCCATAGGTGGCGATGTCGGCCGGCGTTTGCGTGTAAGAGCGCAGGCGAACTTCGCCCTTCAGCCCTTGCGCCGCGCCGATCTCGCCAACCAGCACTTGGTCCGCGTCTTTGTCCAAGGTTATTCGGCCGGCTTGTCGGCTTCGGCCTTGTCTTCAGCCTTGGCGTCCTCAGCAGGAGCTTCCTCGGCCTTTGCCTCTTCAGCAGGAGCTTCCTCAGTCTTGGCGTCCTCTGCTTTGGCTTCCTCTGCAGGCGCTTCTTCAGCTGCAGGCTCAGGCTCCGGTGCGGCGGCGGCTTCGGCAGCAGCTTCAGCGGCGGCCTTCTTAGCCTCCTCCTCAGCCTTCTTAGCGTCTTCCGCAGCCTGGGCCTTCTCGACCTTGGCAGCGGCTTTCGCTTCCTCGCGCTCAAGGCGCTTGGCGCCGGGCTTGGCCTTCTCCGGGTTGTTGCGCGCTTCGCGCTTCATCAGGCCAGCGGCATCGAAGAACCGCAGCACGCGGTCGGTCGGCAGCGCGCCGTGGGACAGCCAATGCTTGGCGCGGTCCACGTCGAACTTCACGCGCTCGGCGTCGTCGCGCGGCAACAGCGGGTTGAACGTGCCGATCTTCTCGATGTAGCGGCCATCGCGAGGGAACCGCGAGTCTGCGACGACGATGCGGTAGAAGGGGCGCTTCTTGGCGCCGAAGCGCGCCAGTCTGATCTTGAGTGACATTGTTTTCGTTCTCCTAGGCGTTTGATCTCAAAAAATAATGGGTTCAGCGTTTCTTCGATTTCGGCAGGCCGGGAATGCCGCGGGGCAGACCACCACCGGGAAGGCCAGGCAGGCCTCCCAGAAAGGCGCCAGGCGGCAGGGCCGGCATATTCGTTGGAAGCTCGGTGCCCGGCGGCAGATCAGCAGGCATCTCCTGTGGCGTTCCGCCGCCGCCGAACAAGGCGCTTAGCGCGCCGCGTTTCTTGCCCATGGCCTTCATCATGTCGGCCATCTGGCGGTGCATCTTCACCAGCTTGTTGATGTCTTGAACGGAGGTGCCCGAGCCCGCCGCGACGCGCTTTTTGCGCGAGGCGTTTAGCAGCTTCGGGGTCTTGCGCTCGGCCTTGGTCATCGAGCCGATGATCGCCTGCTGGCGCTTCAGGACACTCTCATCGAGATTGGCGGCGTCGAGCTGCTTCTTCATCTTGCCGAGGCCAGGGAGCATGGCGAGTACACCGCCCATACCGCCCATCTTCTGCATCTGCTTGAGCTGCTCGGCGAGGTCGTTGAGATCGAAGGCACCCTTCTTGAGCTTCTTGGCCAGGGCCTCCGCCTTGTCGACCTCGACAGTTTCCATCGCCTTCTCGACGAGGCCGACCACGTCGCCCATGCCGAGAATGCGTCCGGCGATACGGTCGGGATGGAAGTCCTCAAGGGCGTCGAGCTTCTCGCCGACGCCGATCAGCTTGATGGGCTTTCCGGAGACGGCGCGCATGGAAAGTGCCGCACCGCCACGTGCATCGCCATCGACGCGGGTCAGTACGATGCCGGTCAGGGCGAGACGCTCGCCGAAATTCTTGGCGAGGTTCACGGCGTCCTGGCCGGTGAGCGCATCGGCGACCAGCAGAGTCTCGTGCGGCTTGGTGATCTTCTCGATGGCGGCGACTTCCGCCATCAGCTCTTCGTCGATATGCGTGCGGCCGGCGGTGTCGAGCAGTAACACGTCATAGCCGCCGAGAGTCGCCGCCTTGACGGCGCGGGTTGCTATGTCCGTCGGGCTTGCGCCCTCGACGATGGGAAGCGTTGCCACTTCGGCCTGCTCGCCAAGCACGCGGAGCTGTTCTTGAGCTGCCGGCCTGCGCGTATCGAGCGACGCCATGAGCACTTTTTGCTTGTCGCGGATCGTTAGCCGCTTCGCCAGCTTTGCCGTCGTGGTGGTCTTGCCCGAGCCTTGCAGGCCGACCAGCATCATGGCGACAGGCGGCGTGGCGGCGAGGTCGATGCCTTGAGCATCGGAGCCCAACATGCGCACCAGCTCGTCATTGACGATCTTGATGACCATCTGACCGGGCGTGATGGAGCGCGCCACCTCTTGGCCGACTGCCCGCTGCTTCACCCGGTCGGTGAAGGAGCGCACCACGTCGAGCGACACGTCGGCCTCGATCAGCGCGCGGCGGACCTCGCGCATGGCTTCGGTGACGTCCTCCTCGCTCAGCGCGCCACGGCCCGTGAGCTTGTCGAAAATGCCAGCGAGGCGTTCTGAAAGTGTGTCGAACATCAGCCGGCGTAGTCCTTCACATATTTACGGAAGACCCAGCCGGCGCGGCACGGGCCGGTATAGGCGCGCGCCTTTGGCCAAGGTGTGCCGACGCCGCAATCCTCCGTCTTGTGCGAATAGACAACGCCGAGCCATCGGCCACGGTCGTCGCAGATATTGAGCACATAGCCGTTATAGACCTTGTCCTGCATGGCGTAGCCCGAGCCAGGGCCGGCCCGAACAGCGAGGAAGCCGTCGCCGTCTTGCGGGTTGAGATCGCGGACCAGGCCTTGCGAACCGCAGGCGTCAAAGTCCGGATCGCCCCCGGCCATCACCGGCATGCTCTTGTCTTGGGCAAGTGTCGCCGCCGGCAGGCAGGCGAGCATCAGCGCGGCAAGGATGCCGTCAGGGCGCTTGAGGCGGGCTGTCACCATCGTCGTCTCCTCCTCAAACATGAGGATAGGCAAAGCAAACTGCGCTCAAATAGGCCAAAGGCCGGTAGCACAACGAAAAACGCACCCGTGGGCGCATCGCGCTGACGGGTGTTGACCCCCCTGCCTAGTCTCTTTTTTGGTGCGCTACCGCGCTTCGCGCTACTTGAGCGCGATAACCAGAAAGCGAGACCCCAACAGGGCGGCGGCTCGGATAAGGAGCTGCCTGAATTCCGGCGGAATGTCGGGGACCGGAGCCCTTAAGTCAAGTCAGTGATGGAGGGTTTGCGAAAAGCCGTGCACCACAACAACCTCAGCGATGATGAGGCCGAGCCCAAGGATAGTCGGTAGGTCGAGCGGCTGTTTGAACCACAGCCATCCAACCAATGTGATCAACACGATGCCTGCGCCCGCCTATATGGCGTAGGCGATGCCGACCGGGATGGTCCGGAGCGTGACGGCGAGGAGCGCAAGGGCTGCTCCATAGGTGACTATGGTCACGATGCTGGGAGTGAGTTTGGTGAAGGAATCCGACATCTTCAATGCCGAGGTTCCGATTACCTCGAGAACGACGGCGCAGCCGAGATAGAGATAGGGCAGAGCGGTCACAGGGGCACTCTTATGTTTGTGGACTTTGCTTAGGTGTTGAGGCGCAGGCGGACGGCGAGGTCGAGCAGGGCCTCATCGCCGCCCTCCCAGCCAATAAATGAGAGCCCCACGGGGCAGCCAGCCGCTTCCGCCGCCGGGATCGAGACCTGGGGCAGGCCAGCGTGGCCCGCTAAACAGGTGCTTTGCAGGGTCAGCGTGCGGAATTCGACGAAGGACGCCCCGTCAGGGATATCGCGCTCCGGCGGGAGTGTCGGCGTGGTCGGGAGCACGATGAGAGTCCCTGGCTGCACGATCTCTTTCAGGCGCATGTTGACTTCAGCGCGCACGGCCCGCGCCGCCTCGGCTTCCTCGAAGGTGATGGAGGCCGCCGCCTGGAAGCGTTCTTTGATGCCGGGACCGAGGTCGGCGTTGTGGGACGTGACGAAGGGCAGCAGCGTCGATTGGATCTCGAAGCCCTGGATTATGGCGAAGGCCTTGCGCCACGCCTCGATGTCCTCACCCGCGATGTCCATATGCTCTGGCTTCGGGATTACGCCCGCGAGCTTATCCAGCACCTGCCACAGGGCCTGATCGGCGCTGGTCTCGGAGTAGGAAACGATGTCTTGCGCGAGGACCAGCCGCGTAATAGGGGCTTCGACGGGCGCGCCGTCTAACAGAACGTGGCCGACTTTGCGGAACAGCTCCGCCTCGCGGGCGAGAAAGCCGATCGTGTCGTAGCTCGGCGCCATGGCGGTGGCGCCACTCGCATCAATACGGCCATGGGTGGGGCGCAAGCCATAGAGCCCGCTGAACGAGGCAGGCACGCGGACCGAGCCGCCGGTGTCGGAGCCAAGCGCGAAGTCGCACTCCGATGCTGCCACGGCCGCCGCCGACCCGCAGGAGGAGCCGCCGGTCACGTGATGCCCAGCGCGCGCGTTTACGGGCTGGCCGTAATGGGCATTGCTGCCGAGCACGCTGTAGAAAAACTCATCGCACACGGTGATGCCGGTGCAGGACGCGCCAGCCTTCAGAAGCCGCTCGATCACTGGCGCCGTCTCGGTGGCGGGCGTGGCGTGTTCGTAGAAGTCCGGATTGCCGTTTGAGACCTTGTGTCCCTTGATGGCGAACAGGTCTTTGACCATGAACGAGAGCCCGGCCAGAGGGCCTTCCTCATGGCCGAGGAGGGGCTCTTTCAGCGTATGAGGGACAAGGGCGCCGACGGGATCGTTGCTCGGAACGGAGATCATGGGGGCTCTCCTAGCGGTGTGCGATGTTTAAGAGAGAACGCCATATAAGTGAGCGCTTCGCAACGCCTTCAGGCGGGTAGCCCATTGAGGGCTCGCTCTTCCTTGGCAATGGCCTCTTCGGCCTCCATATGGGTCTGACGTATTCCAGAGGTGCCGGTGCTATAGAGGCGGCAGGAATTGGAGCAATCGAGATATGGACGCGGGCGAGTACAGCTTCCGCAAGATGAACGGCCTCGGCAACGACTTCGTCGTGCTGGATTCCCGCGCGCGCGCCTTGGCGCTGGCGCCCGAGATCGTGCGCGTCATCGCCGACCGCAAAGAGGGCATTGGCTGCGATCAGCTCATAGCGTTGGAGCCTTCGGATAAGGCGGACGTGTTCATGCGCATCTGGAACGCCGATGGCGGCGAGGTCGAAGCTTGTGGCAACGCTGCGCGCTGCGTGGCGGCGGTCATCGCCACCGAGCAAGGTCGCTCGCAGGTGAGCATCGAGACCGAGGATCAGATGCTTGGGGCCGCCGTTGGCGGCGACGGCAACGTCACCATCGATATGGGCGTGCCTCGGCTCGCCTGGGATGAAATTCCGCTCGCCGAGCCGTTCCACGACACGAGCCGCATCGAGCTCCAGGCAGGGCCTATCGACGCGCCAGTGCTGCATTCGCCTGGCGCGGTCAATGTGGGCAACCCCCATGCCCTGTTCTTCGTAGAGGACACCGAGGCCATCGATCTCGCAGGCATTGGGCCGATGCTTGAATGTCACCCGCTGTTCCCTGAGCGCGCCAATATCTCGCTGGTTCAGGTCATGAGCCCCGACCATCTGAAGGTCCGCACCTGGGAGCGGGGCGCTGGCTTGACGCGGGCTTGCGGTACGGCGGCCTGCGCTTCGGCGGTCGCCGCTGTCCGTCGCGATTTGGCCGGGCGCAAGGTGACGGTCTCACTGCCCGGCGGCGATCTCGTCATTGAATGGCGTGAGGCGGATGGGCATGTGTTGATGACCGGGCCCTACGAGCTCGACTTCGAGGGCACCCTGCCAGCCAGCCTGCTTGCGCCCGCCGGGGTCTGACGTGCCAGGGGTCTGACTTGCAAAGTCTTTCGTGCTAGAAGCCGCCCAAATGTCCGATATCGAAATCATCACCTTCGGCTGCAGGCTCAACGCCTATGAGTCTGAGGTCATGCGCGAGCATGCAGCCGCCGCCGGGGTCACCGATGCGGTGATCGTCAACACCTGCGCGGTGACGGCCGAGGCCGTGCGCCAGGCACGACAGGCGATCCGCAAGGCGAGGCGCAAGAACCCCGAGGCGAAGATCGTGGTCACGGGCTGTGCCGCGCAGATTGATCCCGACCGTTTTGCCGCCATGGATGAGGTGGATCGCGTCATTGGGAATCAAGAGAAGCTTGAGGCGAAGACCTTCTTAGGCCTCGGCACCGGTGACAGCGAGAAAGTAACAGTCAACGACATCATGTCGGTCAAGGAGACCGCGGGCCATCTCATTGAGGGCTTCGGCAATCGTGCTCGCGCCTATGTGCAAATCCAAAATGGTTGCGATCATCGCTGCACATTCTGCGTCATCCCCTTTGGCCGTGGGCCGTCGCGTTCGGTGCCGGCTGGTGAAGTGGTCGCGCAGGTGCGGCGTCTTACAGAGAATGGCTATGCCGAGATCGTGCTGACCGGCGTCGATATCACGGCTTATGGCGCGGACCTACCCGGCGACATGACGTTGGGCAAGCTCACCCGCACTGTGCTCAAGCTCGTGCCCGAGCTACCGCGCCTGCGGCTTTCATCCATCGACTCCGTCGAGGCCGATCCAGATCTCATCGCGGCCATCGCCGAGGAAGAGCGGCTGATGCCGCATCTGCATCTGTCGCTGCAAGCCGGTGACGATCTGACCCTAAAGCGCATGAAGCGTCGTCACGCGCGCGCCGACTCCGTGGCATTCTGCGAAGCAATGCGGCGCGTCCGCCCCGACATAGTGTTCGGCGCCGACCTCATTGCCGGATTCCCGACCGAGACCGAAGAAATGTTCAAGAACTCGCTATCTTTGGTGGATGATTGCGGGCTCACCTTCCTCCACGTCTTTCCTTTCTCGGCGCGTGAGGGCACGCCTGCCGCGCGCATGCCGCAAGTGAATGGCGCGGTGGTGTCGCGACGCGCATCCGAACTGCGCGGCAAGGGCGTCAATGCATTGCAGCGCCATCTCGAAAGCGCCAAGGGATGGCATATCCGTGTGCTCATGGAGAACGAGGCCCAAGGCCGTTCGGCGGACTTCACCCCAGTGCGGCTAGACGCATGCGCGGCGAGCGCCGGCGTGCTCGTTGACGCCGTCGTGTCCGGCGATGACGGAGCATCCCTCCTGGCGGAGGTGGGCAGTTGAGCGAGAAGTCTGCGCCGCCCGAGGCTAAGCGGGGCTGGTTTACGCAGCTCAAGGCCGGTCTCTCCCGGACCTCGACTTCGCTGTCGGACAACCTCACCAGCGTTCTCACCAAACGGAAGCTCGACGCGGACACGCTTGATGAGCTGGAAGAGGTGTTGATCCGCGCCGATCTCGGCATCGCCATGGCCGACCGCATTCGCGACGCGATTTCAAAAGGGCGCCACGAAAAGGGGCTGACGGCAGACGACGTGCGCCAGGTCTTGGCCATCGAGGTGGCCCGCGTGCTTGAGCCCGTGGCGAAGCCCTTCGAGCTCGACGAGAAGGACAAGCCCCATGTCATGCTCGTGGTTGGGGTCAATGGCACGGGCAAGACCACGACGATTGGTAAGCTGGCGCATCAGTTTTCGCGAGCCGGCAAAGGCGTGATGCTCGCCGCTGCGGATACGTTCCGGGCCGCGGCCATCGATCAGCTTAAAATCTGGGGCGGGCGCGTTGGCGCCGAGGTCGTCGCCAAGGATGTCGGCACCGATCCTGCCGGTGTCGCCTACGAGGCGCTGGAGCGCGCCAAGGCCGAAGGGAAGGATGTTCTCCTCATCGACACTGCGGGGCGCTTGCAGAACAAAGGCGACCTCATGGATGAGTTGGCCAAGATCATTCGCGTGATGAAGAAGATCGACGACAGCGCGCCGCACTCCGTAGTGCTCGTGCTCGACGCCACCACGGGGCAAAACGCCATCAGTCAGGTGCAGACGTTCCAGGAGATCGCCGGCGTGACCAATTTGGTCGTGACCAAGCTCGACGGCACGGCGCGCGGCGGCATTCTCGTTGCCATCGCTGAGCGCTTCGAGCTTCCCATTAATGCCATCGGCGTTGGCGAGGGGATCGAAGATTTGGAGCCGTTCGATGCCCATGATTTTGCCCGCGCGATTGCCGGGGCAGGAGGTGAAAACGATGCCGCAGCCTGAGACTGAACCCACGACCAAGGCGCCCGCAAGGAGCAAGCCTGAGGAGCCAGCGCAGTCTGTCGTCGCCAAACTCGCTGTCGAGCTTGGACCGTTGCTCGTGTTCTTTGGGGTCAACGCCGCTGCCGGCATCTATGCCGGTACGGCCGCGTTCATGGCGGCGACGATTCTATCGCTCGGTTTCGCGTGGTGGCGTTATCGCAAAGTGCCGGTGATGCCGCTGGTGAGCGCGGCGCTCGTGCTCACATTTGGCGGGCTGACGCTCTATCTCCACGACGACACCTTCATCAAGCTCAAGCCGACCATCGTCTACACGTTATTCGCTGCCCTGCTGTTAGGCGGGCTCGTGTTTCGGAAGCCGGTCCTCGAGCTTCTGTTCGGGCCGGTGTTCAATCTCACAGAGGAAGGCTGGCGCAAGCTGTCATTGCGCTGGGCCCTGTTCTTCCTGGCGATGGCGGTGCTCAACGAATTCGTGTGGCGCAACTTCTCGACCAATATTTGGGTCAGCTTCAAAGCATTCGGCTTCCTGCCGCTCACTTTCCTGTTCGCCATGGCGCAAGTGCCGCTATTGCAACGCTGTGGCCTGTCCCAGGACGGCCCTTCCGATTAAATCACGATTGCGTGATGTTACTTTATAGAGGTATGCTGTCCTCTACTTGTAATGGGGGGCATCCACCGCTGACATACGCCGCAGACCACTTCGTTTGTAAGTGTTGTATCTTGCAGCAGCGGGTTATTATTACAACCTAGAGGGCGTTTATTACGCTTTTGGGTTGTATCGACAGCCGCGCGGTGTCCCGAAAAGGCTAAATCGGTAGAGAAAACCTACATTTATTCGGAAATATCGGTGGCGTACGCATAATGGCAAAAAATGGAAATCCCCTGAATCGTTCGGCAACGCATCTGTTGCACAAGGCCGGTCAACGCGCTGCGGACACCTTTTTCGCCGAGACTCTTGAGGGCGGGCCGACGCCGCGCCAGTTCGCCGTGTTGATGATGGTGGCCGACGAAGAGGGTCTCACACAGACCGAACTGGTGGAGCGAACCGGCATCGACCGTTCGACCCTCGCCGATATCGTTGCCCGTCTACTCAGCCGTGGTTTGATCCAGCGGCGCCGCGCCAAGGGTGACGCCAGGGCCTACGCCATCAAGCTCAGCACGCAAGGGGCTAAGGCTTTGCGCCAGACACAGCCGGGCGCAAGTGCGGCGGACAAGCGACTGCTCGCAAATTTGCCGGCGGCCAGGCGGCAAGAATTTCTTGAATCTCTCAGCATGATCGTCTCGGCCGCCGAGGAATAGCAGGCAGTCACCCGCTACGGTGCAGACTTGCTCTGCTGCACCAGCGGCAGAAGCTTCGTGGTGATCGCCTCCTCGGTGAGCGGTCCCACATGGCGATAGACGATCTTGCCTTCGCCTGAAATCACATAGGTCTCCGGCACGCCATAGACGCCAAACTCGATCGCCGTGCGGCCGGAAGCGTCTGCGCCGGCGCGGGAATACGGATTGCCGTAACGGCCGAGAAAACGCCGGGCCGAGGCCGGGGCGTCTTTGTAGTTGATGCCGTAAAGCCGCACGTCGTTCTCTTCGGCGAGCGTCATAAGCATCGGATGCTCCACGAGACACGGCACGCACCACGATGCGAACACGTTGACGATGGTGGCTTGGCCTTTGGCCAGGTCGCGTGCGTCAAAGCTCGGAATGGCGGCGCCGTCTTCGCTTTTGAGACCTTCGAGCGGCGGCAAGGTGAAGTCCGGGACGGTCCTTCCGATGAGCGCCGACGGCAATCGGGACGGATCGCCGGTCTGCAGCGCGTACCAGAACAGACAGGCAAGCCCGGCAAAGAAGAGAAAAGGCAGCGCCACGCCCCAGTGCGCGCGCCTTTCCGTCTTCTTTGTGGTCTTGGTCTTTGCCCTGGTTGCCTTAGCCTTGATTGTCTTGGGCTTGGTGACTTTGCGCGTCTTAGCGCTAGTCGGCTTAGCGCTAGTCTGCTTGGCGTTGGCCGTTTTGGATCTGGACGTCTTCGCTTTGGGCGCCATCGTTTTGGTTTTCGCCGTCATGTGCGCGGCTTCCGCACGCGGGTCGGCTTCCGCTTCGCTGCTGCTCTCGCGGGCTTAGATTTGATGATCTTCGTCTTCACGCTTGGCGTCAGCGGCTTCGCGGTCGAGCGCCGTCTGATGCCTTTACGCTCAAGCTCGATCAGCATGCGCGCCTGCTTACGGTCGTTCACCACGGTGATGAGCGTCAGCATGCCGAGCACCACGAAGGCTATGGCATAGGCGCCAATAATGAAGGCTGCATGGGGGCCGAGGTCAGGCATGGGTCTCGCTCAAGCTCCCGCAAGCACGGCATGTTCGACTTGGGTCTGCTGGAGCGCACGCACCCGGCGGCGCAATATCTCGGTGCGCATGGCCAAGAGATGCAGCAGCACGAACAGCGCTGCGAAGGCGGCGCCCATGACGAACAGGGGCGTCAGTAGGGCCGGGTCGATGCTGGGTCCGTCGACTCGGAGCACGCTGGCGGGTTGATGCAGCGTGTTCCACCAATTCACCGAGAATTTGATGATGGGAATGTTGATGGCGCCAACCAGCGCCAGGATCGCGGCGGCGCGCCCGGCCCGGCCCGGTTCCTCGATGGCTTGCCACAGCGCGATCAGGCCGAGATAGAGAAGGAACAGCACGAGCATCGACGTGAGGCGCGCATCCCACACCCAATAGGTACCCCACATGGGCTTGCCCCATAGCGAGCCGGTTACCAACGCAACGAAGGTGAAACAAGCACCGATCGGCGCGGCAGCTTTGGCGGCTACATCGGCGAGGGGATGGCGCCATATCAAGGTGCCAAGCGCAGCGATGGCGATCACGAGAAAGCAGCCCATGGCAAGCCAGGCGGCGGGCACATGGACATACATGATACGGACCGTCTCGCCTTGCTGGTAGTCGGGCGGCGACACGAAGAAGGCGAGGTAGAGTCCGGTGCCGAGCAAGATCACGATGAGCGCGGCGAGCCATGGCACGACAGCGCCGACAAGATTCAAAAAACGCGTGGGATTAGCAAGGCTGATCATGGGGCTGATCTAGTGGCTTTGGGTGTTGAGCGCAATTGGGCCTACCGCATGGCCGTGCGGAGCGCCGCGGCGGCCGCGAGCGGCGCCAGCACGATGCTGGCGAGGCTTATGGCGGTGAGCATGAGGAAGGGCGGCCAGGGCGAGCCGGGCCCGACGATGTTCATGGAGACGGTGGAGACGCCGAAGATCAGCACCGGCACATAGAGCGGCAGCACGAGCAGTGCCAGCAGAAGCCCGCTACGCCGCAAGCCCAAGGTCAGGCTTGCGCCGATTGCCGCGATGAAGCTCACCGCGGGCGTACCGGCGAACATGGTCGCCACCAGTAGCGGCATGGCGTCGAGCGGCAGGTTGAGCAGAAGGCCGAGCACGGGCGCCATCAGCGCCAGCGGCACGCCGGTGGTTAGCCAATGGGCGAGAGACTTGATGGCGGCAAGCAGCGGCAGCGGCAAGGGGCCGGTGGCCAGCACGTCCAGCGTGCCGTCCTCATAGTCGTTGTGGAAGATGCGGTCAGCGGAGAGCAGCGCCGCCAGCAGTAGCGCCACCCACAGCATGCCGGGTGCGATGCGGGCCAGTAGATTGAGATCCGGTCCGAGGCCGAACGGCATGATGGCCACGACCACGAGATAGAAGCCGAGCACCACGCCGATGGCGCCGCCTTCGCGCCAAGCGAGTTTGACGTCGCGAACGAGAAGGGCGACGGCCGGGCTCATATGGAGCGCTCCTGGCCGAGGGTGATTTCCTGGGAAAATTTGGTTTTGAGCGGCACGTGGGTCGACACGATGGCGATGCCGCCCGCCGTCAGATGATTGCGGATCGCGGCGTCGAGCAGCTCGACTGAGACCGTATCGAGCGCAACCGACGGTTCATCCAGAAGCCAGACGGGGCGGGGCGCGGCGAACAGGCGCGACAGCGCCAGCTTTCTCCTTTGCCCGGCGGAGAGCAGCCCGGCGGGGAGGTCGGCAAGCGGCGTCAGCCCAAAGGCGGCCAGTGCTTGGGGCAGCGCATTTTCGTCCGCGTCGAGAAACTCGGCCCAGAAGGCAAGATTTTCACCGACGCTGAAGCTGGTCTTAATCGCATTCAGATGGCCCACATATTGGCAAAGCTCGGAAACTGGCGTGTCGTTGTCGGCGCCCGTGACGCCAAGGCGTCCCGCAGCTAAAGGCAAAAGTCCGGCGATCTGTCTCAGCAGGCTGGTCTTGCCGGCGCCGTTTGGTCCACTGATGAGCAGCGCCTCGCCGGGCTCCAGATCGAAGCTCAAGCCCTCAAATAGCGTCCTACCACCCCTTTGGCAGGCGATGTCATGAGCCGCGAGGGCAATTTCGGAGGGCATTTGCATGGGTTCGGCGAGCTTGAGGCAGGGGTGGGGCTTTGACAACGAGGCAGGGCGTCTCTTCGCGTCATTGTCTCTATGCCGCAAGGGCATTTATAATGGCTCCAAGAGTACGCATCCAAAAGCCAAGAATGCCATGGCGCGAGACGGTGGAAGCTTCTTCGCGGGCAGTTGGCCATGCCTTTGCGGCTCATTTGCTGGGATTTGCCCTAACACGGGCTTCGAAGGAGACGTCATTGACATCGGCGACATCGCAGAATTCGACCTCGCTCGACAGCTTTAAATGCCGGCGCACGCTCAAAGTGGGCAAGCGTTCTTACGACTATTTCGACCTCAAAGAGGCGGAAGCGGCCGGGCTCGACGGCATCAGCCGCTTGCCGTTCTCGCTGAAGGTGCTGCTAGAAAATCTCCTGCGCCATGAGGATGGGCGCTCGGTTACGGCCGACGATATTCGTGCCGTCGCTGCCTGGCTGAAAGACAAGAAAAGCGATCGCGAGATCGCCTTCCGCCCGGCGCGCGTGCTGATGCAGGATTTCACGGGCGTTCCGGCCGTGGTCGACCTTGCGGCGATGCGTGACTCAGTGAGTGCGCTCGGTGGCGACCCCCACAAGATCAATCCGCTGGCGCCTGTCGATCTCGTCATCGACCACTCGGTGATGGTTGATGCGTACGGCTCTGGCCTCGCATTCAAGTTCAACGTTGAAAAGGAATATGAGCGGAACCGCGAGCGCTACGCGTTTCTGCGTTGGGGTGCGGGCGCGTTCGACAATTTCCGCGTGGTGCCTCCGGGCACCGGTATCTGCCATCAGGTCAATGTCGAATATTTGGCTCAGACGGTGTGGACCAAGAAGGACGGCGACACCAAGCTCGCTTTCCCCGACACGGTGGTCGGCACTGACAGCCACACCACCATGGTCAATGGACTAGCGGTACTCGGCTGGGGCGTGGGCGGCATCGAGGCGGAAGCCGTGATGCTTGGCCAGCCGATCTCCATGCTGGTTCCCGAAGTGATCGGTTTCCGGCTGACGGGTGAGCTTTCCGAAGGGATCACCGCGACCGACCTCGTGCTGACCGTAACCGAGATGCTGCGAAGCCGGGGCGTGGTCGGCAAGTTCGTGGAGTTCTTTGGCACTGGGCTCGAACATCTGCCGCTTGAGGACCGTGCCACCATCGCCAACATGGCGCCGGAATATGGCGCTACCTGCGGCTTTTTCCCCATCGACAAGGAGACGCTGGCTTATCTCGACGCAACGGCGCGCAAGGAGTCTCGCGTTGAGCTGGTCGAGGCCTATGCAAAAGCGCAAGGGATGTATCGCAAGGCCGAGACGCCGGATCCTGAATTCACCGACACGCTGGAACTTGAGCTCGGCACGGTGGAGCCATCAATCGCCGGACCGAAACGTCCGCAAGACCGCGTGCCGTTGAGGCTCGCCGCGCCTGCCTTCTCTGAGGTACTCGACAAAGAGTATGGCAAGGGAGCGGAGGCGGCGAAGCGCGTGCCGGTAAAAGGCAAGACTTTCGATCTCGGCCATGGCGACGTGGCCATCGCGGCCATTACGTCCTGCACCAACACATCAAACCCCTATGTCATGGTGGCTGCCGGCCTGCTTGCTCGCAACGCCGTGGAGCGGGGCTTGAGCGTCAAGCCTTGGGTCAAGACGTCGTTGGCGCCAGGCTCGCAAGTGGTCACCGACTATTTGGAGAAGGCCGACCTGCAGGGGCACCTCAACAAGCTCGGCTTTAATCTTGTAGGCTATGGCTGCACCACCTGCATTGGCAATTCAGGTCCGCTGCTGCAGGAGATCTCCGACACCATTCATGAGAATGGCCTGGCGGTCGCCTCGGTGTTGTCGGGCAATCGCAATTTCGAAGGCCGGATCAATCACGACGTGCGGGCGAACTATCTCGCCTCACCGCCGCTGGTCGTGGCCTACGCATTGGCTGGCTCGGTGATGGTCGATCTCACCACCGAACCGCTCGGCACCGACAAAGACGGCGAGCCCGTCTATCTCAAGGATATTTGGCCGTCGTCAAAAGAGGTAACCAAGCTCGTGCGTAAGGCGGTGGAGAAATCGATGTTTAAGGAGCGCTATGGCGATGCGTTCCGTGGTGATCCTGAATGGCGCGAGATCGAGGCCACCGGCGGGCTCACCTATGACTGGGATACGAAGTCGACCTATGTACAGGAGCCGCCATACTTCGAGGGCATGTCGACGACGCCGGAACCAGTGACCGACGTGAAAGATGCGCGCATTCTCGGCCTGTTCGGCGATTCCATCACGACCGACCATATTTCGCCGGCGGGTGCGATTCATGGCGACAGCCCAGCGGGCCGTTACCTTGTCGAGCATGGCGTGGCCGCGCGCGACTTCAACTCATACGGCTCGCGGCGTGGCAATCATGAGGTGATGATGCGCGGCACTTTCGCCAATGTGCGCATCAAGAACCAGATGGTGCTCGGCGTCGAAGGCGGCGTCACGGTGCATTACCCATCCGAAGAGCGCATGGCGATCTACGATGCTGCGATGCGCTACGCGGACGAAGGCGTGCCTCTTGTTGTCTTTGCCGGCAAGGAATACGGCACCGGGTCCTCGCGCGATTGGGCAGCCAAGGGAACGCGGCTTCTCGGCGTGCGCGCTGCGATCGCTCAGAGCTTCGAGCGCATTCACCGTTCGAATCTGATCGGCATGGGCGTGCTGCCGCTCGTGTTCGCTGAAGGCATGTCTTGGGAGTCTCTCGGGCTCACCGGCAGCGAGACGGTCTCGTTGCAGAATTTGAGCGATATCAAACCGGGTCAGTGGATCGAGGCCGACATTACCTATCCAGATGGCGGGGAGACACGGGCCGTGCCGCTCCAGGTCCGGATCGATACGTTCGATGAGCTCGACTATTTCCGAAATGGCGGAATTCTTCACTACGTGTTGCGGTCGCTCGCTCGCGACGCCGCTTAAGAGGGGCACGACTCGATATGTTTCCGGCACGATGAAGCCCTAATTTGCAATAAGGCCATTCGAAGCCAGCGAGCTGCGGCGTCTGCAGGAACTCCGCAACGTGGCGTTGGAGCCCGTATTCGAGTCCTTTCGCAACATCGTGGACGAGGCGATATCCCCGCTGGCCTTTGCACCGGCGGAACCCGATCAAGCGGCACATCTGAACGATCTCGGTAAGCCGGACAGAGACGGCAAGTTCTTTGTCGCTCAGATCGGTGAGGAGATCGTCGGGTTCATGGCCGTTTCATTAGATGAAGCGAAAAAGACCGGCGAAATCGGGCTCAATGCAGTGCACCAGTCTCATGCCGGACAAGGACTTGGCACGCGACTGAATAGCTTCGCGATCGCGATCATGCGCAATGCGGGCATGCGTCTGGCGACCATGGGGACGGGCGGCGATCCGAGCCACGCGCCGGCACGGCGCATATACGAAAAGGTGGGTTTCGGAGCGGCCATCCCGTCGGTGTGGCTCTACAAGCTCCTCTAACGCCCAACGTGATGCTGCAACAGAGATCAAACCAAGCCAGCCCGTGGCAGTCACTGAGTTGTGACCCTCCGTGCGCTGTTTTTGACGCAAATCACCGCCGGAGTCCGGCATGTTAGGGCTATGAGATTGCCCATCGTCATTACCGCATGCGCCGGCGCCGCCATTTGTTTGATGGGCTTGGCGGGGTTGAGCCAAGCTCAACCGCCCAAGGCTGGGGCTGGCGACGCCGTCCTGCTTGAACTGTTCACCAGCCAGGGCTGCTCATCTTGTCCGCCTGCGGACGAGTTGCTCGCCGACTACTCTAAAAAGCCCGGCGTCATCACGCTCTCCTTCTCCGTCGACTATTGGAATTATCTCGGCTGGCACGACACGCTGTCGAGCCCAGAGAGCAGCGAGCGCCAGCGCGAATATGCGCACACGCGCGGCGACGGTCGCGTATACACACCGCAAGTCGTGGTCGATGGCATCTCCCATGTGAACGGCGCCAACGCGGCGGCGATCGATATGGCGATACGCAAAGCCACCATGCGCCTCAAAAATGTGCGGGTGCCGATCACGATGCATGCCGAGGGCAATACTCTCGTGATTGATATCGACGCCGCGCCGAAGGCCTCCAGCATGCGTGCCGCCACCGTCTGGCTCGCTGTTGCTAAGGAAAAGGAGACCGTCGCCATCACCCGCGGCGAGAACCGCGGCAAGAAGATCACCTATACCCACCCGGTGAAAGATCTGACACCGATCGGTATGTGGAAGGGCGAGAAAATAACGTTTAGGCTGCCGCTAAAAGACCTTCAGACGATTGGTGGCGATTGTCTGGTGGCGATGTTGCAGGTTGAGAACGCAGGTCCGGTCCTCGGCGTCGCCGCGTATGAGCGCATGTAGAGCTCAACTCGGCCCCCTCCGGACTTTCCCTATAAAAAGCAAAAGGGCCGGCGTTGAGCCGGCCCTTTTTAGTGGCCTCTGACAGTGAAGTGGCCCGGTCCGTGAGAAGACCCCGGGGGGGCTGGGGGGCTTAGTCCGAAGCCGCTCGTATAGACCGGGCCGAGAGGCAACCTCGTTAATCATAGGGGGTTTTGGGGCACGCCAAGGGCTGAACTGGGGCGGAACTGTGATTCATGTTTCGTAATGTTACAGCCCGTGTGACAGCCCGCGCTGGCTTGAATTTTCGTCGGCGCGCGGTCATCATGAAGCTTCCATTGCAGGAGGCGCGACTTGAGCGAAATGGAGCCCATGGTCGTGCCGCTGGCCCGCAAGGCTGGCGGCAGTCTGAAGCGCTCAGAAGCGGTCCCGCAGTGTGTCGGCATTTCGTTTGATCGCCAGGAACTCGCGCAAATCCTCAATGTCTACGGCCGCAAGGTAGCTAGCGGCGAATGGCGCGACTACGCCATCGACACGCTGAAAGAAAAGGCCGTGTTTTCAGTGTTCCGCCGGGCCTCTGAAGTCCCACTCTATCGTATTGAGAAGGCGCCTAAGCTGGCGCGGCGCCAAGGCGCCTATAGCGTGATCGCGGCCACGGGCCTCATCTTGCGGCGGGGTCGCGATCTTAGCCGCGTGCTGCGGGTTCTGGATAAGGGCTTACGCCTGGTCAAGGCTTAGCTAACAGCCCGGAATCACAGACAAAAAAGAAGCCCCGGAGACGGGGGGGACTCGGGGCTTCTATGGCTCCGTTTGGGGGGAACCTGAGACGGGGAGGGTACCCGTCTCAGCCTGTTAGATAGGAACGATTGTTGCATTTTCAACCCCACCAAATTTCTTGGCCCTGGCATAGAACGAAAAAAGGCCCCAGCGGTGAAGCTGGGGCCTTTGTTAGTTTCTGGATGCTTGCTTCGTTTAGCGGCGGTCGCCGAACAGAGACAGCAGCATCATGAACAGGTTGATGAAGTCGAGATAGAGCCTGAGCGCGCCCATCACGGCTTTCCGGCCAGACATCGTGTGATCGTCGTTGGCCGAATACATCTCCTTGATCTGCTGGGTGTCGTAGGCGGTCAGCCCAGCGAACACCAGCACGCCGATCACCGAGACCGCGAATTGCAATGCGGTTGAACCGATGAACAGGTTCACCACCGAGGCGATGATGATGCCGATCAGGCCCATGAACAGGAACGAGCCCCAAGCGGAAATATCGCGCTTCGTGGTGTAGCCCCAGAGCGACAGCGCACCGAAGGCGGCGGCCGTGATGAAGAACACTCGCGTGATGCTCTCACCGGCATAGATGAGGAAGATCGAGGAAATCGACGCGCCCATCAATGCGGAGAAGGCCCAGAATGAGATCTGGGCGGTTGTGAGGCTCATGGAGTTGATGCGCGCCGAGATGAAGAACACCAGAGCGAGCGGCGCGAAGATCACGACCCACTTGAAGGCGCTGGCATACATCAAGTTGCCGAATGCGGTGAGCTGCAGCCCGCCCGCGCCCTGCTCCACGGCCATGGAGAAAATGAGATAAGCGACGACGCCGGTAATGGCGACGCCAGAGGCCATGTAGTTGTAGACGCGGAGCATGTAGGAGCGCAGGCCTTGGTCGATAGCGCCGGCGTCTGTGCGCCCGGCGGCCGTGCCCTGCCCATAACGTCTGTTGAGTTCGGCCATATAATAAGAATCCCTTGCTGAATCGGTTTGTCAGTTAGCTAATTTACTCAAGAATATGGTGGTTTTAGGCTGGTTGCGCAAGATGAACTGCGTGTGTCCGGTACCGCCCGAAGCGGCTTATTCGGCCCTGAGATAGGGCGCCGCCTTGACCGAAAGCACCCGCCAGGTGGCGATAGCGCCGACGCCAAGCACCAGCACCAGCGCCAGCAAGACCGTCTGAATCGCCGCCATGGGCGCGAATAAGAAGTCGAGGTCGAAGGCGAAGGTGCAGAGCGCCCAAGCGGTGATCGTGGCGATGAGGACCGCGAGCAGGGACGTCGCCAGTCCCAGCGCGCCAAACTCCAAAAGCTCGGCACGGATGATGATGCCGCGCGTGGCGCCGAGTGTCTTGTAGAGCACCGCGAGATATTTCCGCTGCTGCTGCCCGGCGGCCACCGCGCCCGCGAGCACCGCAGCGCCAATGAGCAGGGTGATGCCCGCCGTTGCTTGGATCGCGGTCATCAGCTTTGCGAGCAGCGCCTTGGCGGCATCAACGATGTCGCCAATCTTGATCGCCGTCACCAGCGGGAAACGCTCAGCCAGCGACTGGATGATCTTGGCCTCGTGCTCCGGGGACGTGCCCTTGGGCAGCTCAAGCGTGGTAACAAGCCGATGTGGCGCGTCTTGAAGCGTGTTGGGCGAGAACACCATGACGAAATTAATGGCGAGCGACTCCCAATCGACCTTGCGCATGCTGGCGATCTTCGCCTCCACATTGCGGCCGAGAATATTGACGGTGACCGTATCGTCGAGCTTCAGGCCGAGCCCCTCGGCAAGCTCCCCGTCGAAGGAGACTAGCGGCGGGCCCGCATAGTCTTTGGGCCACCATTCGCCAGCCTCGATGGTCGAGGCGCCAGGTACGGTCTCCGTGTAGGTGAGGCCACGGTCGCCGGCGAGCACCCAGCGGGCGTCCGGTGACACTTCCGCCTTGTCGACGGGGACGCCGTTCAGCTCGACGATGCGGCCGCGCAACATGGGAGCGTCATCGAGCTTGGCGGAGGGCTCGATGGCCTTGGCGGTATCCTGGAAGGCCGTCAGGTCGTCGGTCTCGACATTGAGGAAATAGTAAGCGGGCGCGTCGATCTCCACATGGCTCTCGATTTCGGTCAGCAGCGAGTGCTGGATCAGCGCCACGGCGATGAGCAGGCCGAGCCCGAGACCGAGCGAGACGGCGGTTGAACGGGCGAGCGAGCCCGGTGCGCCGATGCTTGAAAGCGCCAGCCCCCAGGCGGGCGGCTTGGTGCGACGGAAGCGGGCAGCAAGCCGCTGCAGCATCGCGCCGAATCCAAGCAGCACCACGAAGGCGCAGACGATGCCGACGGAGATCGCTGCTGTGACAAGCCGTTCCTCGGACGTCGCGATGGCGAGCACGAAAAGCGCGAGGCCCGCCGCCACCGAGCCGAGCGCGAAGGGAAGTGCAGAACGTTCTCTCTCTTCCGTCAGATACGCCCGCATCAGCACGGCGGGTGAGATGCGGCTGGCGCGCCCTAGCGGCCACAGCACGAACAGCACCATGGTGAGGAGACCAGCGAGCCCAGCGACGATGAGCGGGATGGGATGGGGCTCAATAGCGAGCGCGATGGGCAGCGCGTCGGCGTAGAGCATGGAGATCACGGCAGGCGTAGATGCGCCGAGCACCAGCCCGATGGAGATGCCGACGAATGCGAGCAGCATCGCCTGGATCAAATAGATATTGAGCACGAGGCGGCTTGTGGCGCCGAGGCATTTGAAAGTGGCGATGATCTCGCGCTTCTTGGCCATGTAGCTCTGGATGGCATTGCCGACACCGATGCCGCCAAGCAGCAGTGCGGTGAGGCCGACAAAATTAATGAACTGGGTGAAGCGTTCGGCGTCGCGCCGCAGCGTCGGCGCCGGGTCGGTCCAGTCCCGGATGGCGAAGCCTGATTGCGGGAATTCGGTCTCGATGGTCTTGCGCGCCGCCGTCAGCCGCTTGCGGTCAACCGCAATATCGCCGGGCATTTTCACGCGATAGACCCAACGGATGAGGCTGCCGGGCTGAACCAGTCCGGTCTTGGTGAGCGTGGCGCGCGACATCAACAGCTTCGGCCCATAAGAGAGTCGGTCGGCCAGCCGGTCGGGCTGTTCCCCCAGCACGCCGCCGATCGTCACCGTCGTCTCACCGATCTTAAGAGGGTCGCCGATCTTCAGTCCCAAACGATCGAGCAGAACGCGCTCGGCCAGCACGACGTCAGGCTCGCGCCACAAGGCTCCAGCACCGTCCGGCGCCAAGATCGAGACCTCGCCATAAAGCGGGTAGGGATCGTCGACCGCTTTCACTTCGACCAAAGCACTCTTGCCGCCTTCCGCTCTGGCCATGGCGCGGAAGCTTGCCGACTCGCTGATCTCACCGAGCGCTTGCAGCGCCGCGCGCTCGTCGGGTTTTGTTTGGCGGTGGATCAGCTCGAAAGAGAGATCGCCACCGATGAGCATTCGTCCCTGTTGCGCGAGCGCCTTGTCGAATGCCGCCGCCAGCGAACCGATGGCGGCAACCGCGGCGACGCCAAGCGCGATGCACAACACGAAGACGGCAAGTCCGCCCGCGCCCGCGCGCAGTTCGCGCAGTGCAATGCTCAGCGCCAAGGGAAGTTTGAGCCGTGACGCTACCGGTTCCGCGGTCGTAGCTGCGGCGCTCACGAAGTCGCCACGCGGCGCTTGGCGCGCCCGCTGACAATACGGCCATCGGCGAGGCTCACGGTGCGGTCACAACGCTTGGCTAGATTGTTGTCATGGGTGATGAGAAGCAACGTGGCGCCGGTGCGCTCCTTCATCTCAAAAAGGAGATCCATGACTTGCGCGCCGGTGGCGAGGTCGAGATTGCCCGTTGGCTCGTCGGCCAGGATCAGTGTTGGCTTTGTAGATAGTGCTCGGGCAATGGCCACGCGCTGCTGCTCGCCGCCAGAAAGCTGGCCGGGGAAATGGGTTTCGCGATGGGAAAGCCCGACTTCGGCGAGTGCGGCGCGGGCAATTTCGAAAGCATCGCCCCGGTTGAGGAACTCTAGGGGCAGCGCCACATTCTCGACGGCTGTCATGGTTGGCACGAGATGGAAGGACTGGAACACGATGCCGATATTACTGGCACGCAAACGTGCAAGGCCGTCTTCATTGAGGGTGCTAAGATCGGTACCGACAACGGATATGTGACCCGCAGTGGCGCGTTCGAGACCGGCGATGACCATGAGCAAAGTGGATTTGCCCGAGCCGCTGGGACCGACAACGGCCACAGCTTCGCCTTCCGGTACGCTAAGGTCGATGCCTCGCAGGATGGCGACCGCGCCGGCGCGTGAGGGAAGGGTGACATGCACGCCTTCGAGGTGGATCGCGGGTCGCTGTTTCAGAGTCTGATCCATTGGTAGAAGATCGCCGATCGCAAAAGAAATGCCACGAACAGCCGTAATAGAGAAGGGCAAACAGGTCGAAAAGATGAAACGTCACACCGTCCAACTGGTTCTCGCTGTTGCCGCCCTCTTCATGTTGGGCTTGCATCCAGCCAAGACAGATCAACAAGAGACTGTGATCGTCGCGTTCGGTGATAGCCTCACCGCGGGCTATGGCCTGCCGCGATATCAGTCCTTCCCGGTGCAGCTCCAGGCGGCGCTCAAGGCACGCGGCGCCAAGGTCAGGGTCGTGAATGCCGGAGTCTCGGGTGACACGGCGAATGCTGGGCTCAAACGTCTCAACTGGTCGTTGCCGCCGAATGCGGACGCGGTGATCGTCGAGCTTGGCGCTAACGACGCGCTTCAAGGTTTGCCGCCGGAAGAGGCGAAGCGGGCGCTCGCCGAGATCATCGAACAATTGCAGGCCAAAGACCTGAAGGTATTGCTCACCGGCATGGTGGCACCGCGCAATATGGGCAAGGATTATGTCGAGGAATTCGCCGCGATCTATCCGGATCTTGCCGTGCGCTACGACGTCATCCTCTACCCGTTCTTCTTGGAAGGCGCGGCGCTCAATCTCGGGCTGATGCTGCCCGACGGCATCCACCCGAACGGCAAGGGCGTCGCCAAGATCGTCGAGAATATGCTGCCGAAGGTGGAGGAGCTTTTGGCGCAAGCCGAAAGCCATTCTCCGCCGGATGGCATGGCCGCGCACGACACTGAATAGGCTAACATGAGGCCCGACCCCAACCGCCTACCTGGCGAGCCGATATGAAGTCACCTTTGAAGCAAGTCGCCGCGCTTCCGTTTGTGGAGGTCGAAAGCGGCCCACTGATCCTCCTGATCACCACGCGAAGGCGTGGCCACTGGACGATTCCACAAGGTTGGCCCAAGGCCCGTCTGCCCCATGCCGAGCTTGCGGCGCTCGAAGCGTTTGAAGAAGCGGGTGTCGAGGGCGATGTCGGCGACCAGCCGATCGGCAGCTACGCCTACACCAAGCGCCTCCACATCTTCTCCTGGGTGCGGTGCAGCGTCGATGTCTACCCGGTGCAGGTTCGTTTGCAGGAGCTCGATTGGCCCGAAAAGAGCAGTCGCCGTACTAAGTGGGTCGGACCGGACGAGGCGGCCTCCATGGTCTGGGAGCCCCAACTTGCGGACGTGCTGCGGGACTTTGCCCGGGACCGGCTCGTTTGAGCCCAAGGATCGCTGTTTTCCACACAGATTGCGAAAAGCTGTGGCCGACTGTCCGGTGAGGTTGTGACCTCATGCAAGACTCCCTATGACCTAACTCTAGTGGATCTGGGGGCCTTTAATCCGCATGACACTTCGCGATGAAGACGCGCCGGCTGCACGCAAAGCCGCGATTCGCAAGACGTCACTCGACAAGGACCTCCGCAAGATCGAGCGGCTGGAGGATGCGACCCGATTCGTTTCACGAAACCGGTCCGCAGTCGGCATCGCCCTGCTGTTCCTCGCCATTGCCGGCGCGCTAGCTAGCACTCAGATTGGCACGAGTCAGAACGGCGTATTGATGGTCGTCGCCGCCATTATTGGCGGCTACATGGCGCTCAATATCGGTGCCAACGACGTGGCCAATAATGTGGGCCCCGCGGTTGGCGCACGCGCGCTGACCATGATGGGCGCGCTCGTCATCGCCGTGATCTTCGAATGCGCCGGTGCGCTCATCGCCGGTGGCGATGTGGTCAAGACAATCTCCAAAGGTATTATCGATCCCGCATTGATCCCGAGCGGCGACGTGTTCGTGTGGATCATGATGTCGGCGCTGCTCGCCTCGGCGCTGTGGGTGCATCTCGCGACGTATTTAGGCGCGCCCGTGTCGACGACCCATTCGATTGTCGGCGGCGTATTGGGTGCCGGTCTCGCCGCGGTCGGCGCCAGCGTGGTGGATTGGTATGTGGTGTCGTCGATCTTCATCAGCTGGCTGATATCGCCGCTGATCGGCGGCGTTATCGCGGCTGCTTTCCTCGCCTTCATCAAGATCAATCTGATCTACCAGGAAGACAAGATCGCCGCGGCGCGGCGTTGGGTGCCTGTGCTCGTGGCGCTGCTCGCCGCGGTCTTCTCGGCCTATCTCGTCATCAAAGGGCTGAAGCATGTTTGGAAGCCCGACCTGCCAGAGATCGCCCTGACCGCCGTCTTGGTGTTCGCTCTGGTCTACTGCCTCGCAAGGCCGTGGGTGCGCCATCAGTCGGTTGGCATGGAGAACCGCAATCAAGGTTTGAGAAAGCTCTTCCACCTGCCTTTGATCTGCGCGGCTGCCTTGCTGTCCTTCGCCCATGGCTCGAACGACGTGGCCAATGCGGTCGGCCCGTTGGCGGCAATCCTCTCAAGCGCCGAGTCCGGTTCGTTGACGACCGAAGTCGGCGTGCCGCTCTGGGTGATGCTGATCGGCGCGGTGGGTATCAGTCTCGGCCTCTTCCTGTTCGGCCCGCGCATCGTGCGCATTGTCGGCGAGAAAATCACCAAGATGAATCCTATGCGCGCGTTCTGCGTGGCGCTTTCGGCGGCGGTCACGGTGTTGTTCGCCTCGCAGTTGGGGCTACCGGTCAGCACTACGCATATCGCGGTTGGCGCCGTGTTCGGTGTTGGGTTCTTCCGCGAGTACTACACGGCGACGAGCCGCCGCCGCCGTCGTTACCTGCGGACGCATAAACGGAATCAGTCGACGCGGCGCTTGCCCGAGAAAGACCAAGAAAAATTGCGCCGCCGCAAGCTGGTGCGCCGGAGCCATTTCGTGGGCATCTTGGCAGCGTGGGCGATTACCGTCCCTTCGGCCGCCGGATTGGCCGCGATGATCTTCCTAGGGGTAGAATGGGTGCGCTGATCCCGGCGCGAGTTCGGCATGACATTATTTGGAGGTAGTGAGCCTTGGCCACGATCTACGGTCTGAAGCCGATGTTTCAGGCGCTGCTGCGCCCGGTCGCCAAAGCTCTTGCCGAAGCGGATCTCACCGCCAATGCCGTCACGGTGGCGGCGCTTCTCCTCAGCATTGCCCAAGGCGCGTGGATTGCCTTCGATCCAACGTCTTCACTGCCCTTGCTCGTCCTGCCGCTGACCTTATTCATCCGCATAGCGCTCAACGCCATCGATGGGCTGATGGCCAAGGAGCATGATCTGGCGAGCCCGGAAGGGGCTGTGCTCAACGAGCTATGCGACGTGATGGCCGACGCGGCGCTTTATCTACCCTTCGCGTTTATCCCAGGGGTCAGTCCGGTGCTCGTGGTGTTGGTCGTTGTCGCCGGCATCATCGCCGAGATGACGGGTGCGCTTGGGCCGCTCATTAGCGCGCCACGGCGTTATGATGGACCGTTCGGCAAAAGCGACCGCGCTTTCGCCTTCGGGCTACTCGCGCTGCTGATCGGCCTCGGCTTCACGGCAGGCTTGTGGACCAGTATCTATCTTGCCGTCCTGCTCTTGCTCGCCGTGCGAACCATATTCAATCGCGCGCATCGCATCGTCGCTGAGTCAGAATTGTCGTGACCATTCTCTTCGGCCTGCCAGGAGGCGAGGCGGATGAGCCGCAACCCATTCATCAGGCTGCTGCACTTCTTGTTTTTTGCTGTCCTCGTGCGGGCGGTGATCTTGGTCGTGCTTGGCTTGACCGTGCGAAACCGCGAGCGCCTGCCGAAGGGCGGTCCGGCCCTGGTTGTCGCCAACCATAGTTCCAATCTCGACGTGTTGGCGCTGATGTCGTTTATATCATTGAATTATTGCTAAAAATTTGCCCCGTCGTGCCCGTGTTTATGCACGGCCTCGGTAAGGCGCTGCCCAAGGGATCGTCGCTGCTGGTGCCGTTCAACTGCACGGCCAGTGTGGGCAAGCCGCTTTACGGCACCGGCACTTTCAACGAGTTCGTGGCCGAGTTGGAAGAGACTATGATCGAGCTCGGGGAGGAAGAGTCAGAGCCTGCTTAGGAGTGAGGCTCTGTGCGTCTAGTGCGTGCCGAACGGGTTGCTGCCGTCCACCAGCGCCATGATGAAGAGTGCGCATGCCATGAGCGATGTGACGCTGCGCACATGGTTCCACATGCCCCAGGACGACTGGAACCGCTTCCACATTTGGCGGCCTTCTTTGGAGCGGGGTGTGGTGCGGGTGAGCGCGCGGTTAAGCGGCGCGTTGCGCAGCATGGTCACGGAGAACGTGCCGATGAGGAAAAGGAAGCTACCCGCCAGCAGGTAGCAGGAGCCCGGCGTTCCATATTTTAGGATCGCGGCGACGGCGAGCACGGCAGAGAGCACGGCCGTCCCAAAAAATACTATCAAGAAGGAGAGACTCTTGATGGCCATGGTGATGGCTTGCATGGCGACGATGCCGCGCTCGGCCGAGAGGCCTTTGAGGGCCTTCATCAAGAAGGTGGAGAAGGCAAAGAAGTTTCCGGCCAAAAGCGCGGCGCCAAGCGCGGCCAGCATAGTCGCTACGAATATCAATTGATCCATCGCTACACGGCTACCAAGCGGGGTTGGCGCATTTGGTGGCTTTGTTCTTGACCTTGGTGATCTCGCCGGTCTCCAGCGAAATCTCCCAGACGCGGCGCACGTCCGCCCACCACTCTCTCTCCTCGGACCCCTTGGCCACGCCCATGAAGCGCAACATCGGGTCCTTGCCTTGGGTACAGGCGATGGTGAAGTGCTGGCCCTTTCTCGGCTTGCGCACAATCAGGGAGTCGGTCACCAGATAGGTGGCCTTCCCAGTCTGTTTGCTGGTCAGCACCAGAAACGTGCCGTCCTCGCGTTGATATCGATGCACATAGATGGGCGGTGACACGAGGCCGCCGCCAAAACTCGTCCACCCTTCGACGCCGAGATTGCCTTCATAGGTCTTGCCGACGAAGCTCTCGGCGAAGCTTGCGTCGGACATTTTCTCTTCGGCTGGCGGCGTTGGCTCTGCCGGCGTCTTCGGTTCGGCACTCGCTGTACTGGCTAAAAGTGCCGCGGCAAGGCAGACAGCCGGTAGGGACTTCAAGATGGTAAGGTGCATCACGCGCTCGCTGCTCATGGTCCTCGGGTTGTTCCCAAGTCTATTCACAATCGCGGCAAAATTCGTGCCTAAACCCTCAAGCCCAATGTTTTCTCAATTTCTTTTTCGCTGGCCGCTTACGGCCTTGCTCGCTGCTGCCCTCGTCCTATGCGTCGCAGGCGGTACGCCGCGCGCGGCATCGTTGTCAGCGCCATCCTGCGCCACGCCCGAGCTCGACCCCAAAATCGGGCAGATGATCATGGTGGGCTTTCCCGGCGACGGCGAGAAGGATCCCGGCGTTATTGCCGTGCGCGATCAGTTGGCGAAAGGCTTGATAGGCGGCGTCGTGCTGTTTCCCGAGAACATCGCCTCGCCGAAGAGGCTCAAAAATCTTATCGCTTATTTGCGCAACGCGCGCTCCATGCCAATGCCGTTCATCGCCGTGGACCAGGAAGGCGGCAAGGTGCAGCGGCTCAATCGCTGGAACGGACACAGCAATTTTCCATCGGCCCAGCGCGTCGCCCGCAATCCGAGCTACGCCTCGCCCGAGGCGGCCCAAAAGCTTTACGCCAAGATGGCGGCCGAACTTGCCGAGGCCGGCTTCAACATGAATCTCGGCCCGGTGGTCGATCTCAATACCAACCCGCGTAACCCGGTGATCGGCGCGCGTGGGCGAAGCTTCAGCAATGATCCAGACACGGTCACGGCGCTGGCCACGGCCTTCATCAAGGCGCATCGCGCGGCGAATGTTCTCACTGTTGCCAAGCATTTCCCGGGTCATGGCTCGAGCCGGGTGGATAGCCACAAGGCCTTAGCGGATGTCTCCAAGACCTGGCGCGAGGTGGAGCTTGAGCCTTACCGCCGCCTTGCCAAGGATGGCCTGCTGGATGCGGTGATGGTCGGGCATCTCTACCACCCGCGTTTCAGCGACATGGAGAAGCTGCCGGCCTCGTTGTCGGCCAAGGCCATTCGAGCGCTGCGGACGAAGACCTGGATCGATTTTAACGGCGTCATCATCAGCGACGACATGGAAATGGGCGCGGTGCGGGGCAAGTTCACAATCGACGAGCGCGCCGTCAGGGCGATCAGAACCGGCACGGATATCGTTGTATTCTCAAATGTGCAGTCGAGCGATCACGAGCTTGGTGTGAAGGTGCATACGGCCATCGCGAAAGCTGTGTGCGACGGACGCGTTTCGCGTGAGCGCATCGAACAGTCCTACGGCAAGATCATGCTGCTCAAGCGGCGGCTTCAGCAGAAAGACCTCAGCGGCAAGTGGTGAGGCAAGCGGCCTAGTGATAGGCGTCTTCGCCGGGCGTTTCCCACAGCACGTAATAGGAATAGGCCGTGTAGCCGAGGATCAGAGGCAGCAGCGGGACGGCGCCATACAACATAAAGAGCTGTGATTCCGGTGCGGCGGCAGCCTGCCAAATCGTGATGTCCGGCGGGATGATGAATGGGAACAGGCTGACCGCCAGGCCCATATAGCAAAGCAAGAACAGGGCGGCGCCCCACAAGAACGGCGCATAGCGCTGGCGCTTGTCGATCCCGCGCCATAAGCCGGCGAGGGAGGCCAGTGTGAGAAGCGGGATGGCGCCGAACATCACCAGATTGCCCGGCGTGAACCAGCGCGCGGCAATGTCGGGATGCTGGAACGGCGTCCACAGGCTGAATGCGGCGATGAAGAACGCGACGGCGATGAGCGCGTAACGCGCCACGCCATAGGCCCATTCGCGCAGCGCATCGTCGGCTTTCATGATGAGCCAGCCTGCCGACAACAACACATAGCCCGATAGAACGGCTATCGCCGTGACCGCGGAGAAGGGGGTCAGCCAGTCAAACGCCCCGCCGGAGAATTGACTGTCGGTGACAGCGAAGCCTTCCACAAACGCGCCGATGGTTGCGCCTTGGGTGAGGGCGGCGATGGTCGAGCCGCCGGAGAATGCGAGGTCCCACGCCCAGCGGGAACGGGTCGACTTGAAGCGGAACTCGAAAGCGACGCCGCGCAAGATCAGCCCCAAGAGCATGAGAATGATCGGGATATAGAGCGCGGGCAGCATCACCGAATAGGCCAACGGGAAGGCCGCGAGCAGACCGCCGCCGCCAAGCACCAGCCAGGTCTCGTTGCCGTCCCAGAACGGCGCCACGGAGGCCATCATGGCGTCCCGGTCGCGATGGGACGGGGCCAGCGGAAACAACACGCCGAGCCCGAGGTCGTAGCCGCCAAGCAGCACGTATAGGAACACGGCGAGCGCCAAAATTCCGGCCCAGATGAGGGGAAGGAGAATGGGGAGCACTTGGCTCATTTCAACGGCTGTGGCTGTCATGGTCTTCCTGCCGCTGCCATGGGCCGGTGGGACGTATCTGCTCCCGGCTCCGGTGGTGTCTCGTCGGGACCGTGGGCCACGAGTTTGCCCATGTAATAAACGCCGGCGCCAAACACGATGCCGTAGACGACGACGAACAGCGCAATAGAGGCGAGCACGCTGCCGCCCGGAACCGGCGATACGGCGTCGGCGGTGCGCAACACGCCATAAACAACCCAGGGCTGGCGTCCGACCTCGGCCACGAACCACCCGGCGAGCACGGCGATGAAACCGAGCGGCGAGGCCATGACCATGGCGCGCAAGAACCAGCGCGTCGTGTAGAGCCGCCCCCTGAGCCACAGCACCGCGCCGGTAACCCCAAGTCCGATCATGATGAAGCCAATGCCGACCATGATGCGGAAGGAGAAGAAGGGAATGACAGGATCGGGCCGTTCGTCGGGCGGAAAGGATTTCAAGCCGCGCACCTCGCCGTCCCATTCATGGGTGAGGATAAGGCTGCCCAGATTGGGAATGGCGATCTCGTAGAGATTGCTCTCGGTCTTGGTGTCAGGCCAAGCGAATAGGACGAGCGGCGCGTCGCGTCGCGTCTCCCAATGGGCCTCGACCGCGGCGATCTTCGCCGGCTGATACTCCCGCGCATTCAACCCATGCAGATCGCCGATGATCAGTTGCAGCGGCGCCAGCCATACGATGAGGCTTAAGCCCATGCCCAGCATGATGCGCCCATGGGGCAGGCTGCGGTCCCGCAAGATGTACCAGGCGCCAATGCCCGACACGACGAATGCCGTGGTGAGGTAAGCGGCTGACACCATGTGGGTCAGGCGGTAGGGGAAGGACGGGTTGAAGATGACCTTCGCCCAGTCCGTCACATGCAGAACGCCGTCATCGGCGACGCGGTAGCCCTGCGGCGTCTGCATCCAGCTATTGGCGGAGATAATCCAGAACGCCGAGATAGTGGTGCCGAGTGCCACCATGCAGGTGGCGAAGAAATGCACCCATTTCGGCACGCGGTCCCGGCCGAACAGCATGATGCCGAGGAAGCCTGCCTCGAGGAAGAAGGCCGTCAGCACTTCGTAGGCGAGGAGCGGGCCGATGACATTACCGCCGAGGCGTGAAAGCTCGCTCCAATTGGTGCCGAACTCATAAGACATGACCACGCCGGAGACCACGCCCATGCCGAACGACACGGCGAAAATCTTGATCCAGTGGCGGGAAATATCGGCATAGATCTGCTTGCCGGTCTTAATCCACAGCCCTTCGAGTACCATGAGCCATGCGGCCAGGCCGATGGTGAAAGACGGGAAGATGATGTGAAAGGAGATTGTGAAGGCGAACTGGATTCGCGACAGAAGAAGCGGATCGAGTTCAGGCATTCTGCGTCCCCCAGCTGCCAGCTTGATGGGTCACTGTAGGGCACGACGACTCAAGTAGCTTGAACTTAGAGTATCTCAGGTTTGGGTCCGGCGCATAGGGGCCTCTGGATCGCGCCCGCCTCGTCAAGCTTGTCAAATGTCCGAGGGCGGCTGTCGGCTCAACGGGTCTGGTCGGTATCCAAGATTTCAAGGAAATCCCTGTGTGAGGGCTTTGAGAGGGTCATAGTTGTTATGTTATATCATCACGCATGAACGCCGCTCACCATCATCATCCGGACCCGAAATTGTCGTACAATCAGGGGGAAATCCTCACCTGCCTGCGCCAGGCCAAGGAGCCCATGAGCGCCTATGCGATCCTCGACCGGGTGCGCACGGCGGGCATTTCCCATCCGCCGACGGTCTACCGGGCGTTGAACGACCTGATGCAAAAGGGGATGGTGCATCGGCTCCAGTCCCGCTCGGCCTTTGTGGCCTGCGATCATGGCGCCTGCGACGGCAAGTTCGCCTTCGCCATCTGCCGGCGTTGCGACAAGGTGGTCGAGATCCCACTCAGCGACGACGATCAGGCGGGGCTGCTGGGGTTGGCCCCGGACGAGATTTCGCCGGAGAAGGTGACGCTTGAGATTGCCGGTCTCTGCATCGCATGCCGCCCGGCTGAAACGGCCTAGCCCGCATGGATCAATCATCCATAATTTCGCCGGCCACGGGAGCGCCCGGGAACCGGCTTTCGCTGTTTCGGGTGTCGGTGCCGGCGCGGCTCGCCATGGTGGGCGTGGTCGTCGGCCTGCTCTGGCTTGCCGTGTTCTGGGCCATCACATGAGGGCGGCTAAGGCGTCCGCGCCCGCCATCAGTTTTCACGACCTGACGCTTGGCTATGACCGGCACCCCGCCGTGCATCACATTACCGGCGACATCGCGCGCGGCGATCTGTTGGCGATTGTTGGCCCCAACGGCGCCGGCAAGTCGACGCTGCTCAAAGCCATTGTCGGCGAGCTGAAGCCTTTGAGCGGCAGTCTAGATCTCCACGGGCTCACCAAGCGCGACATCGCCTATCTGCCGCAAGTCATCGAGATCGATCGCAGCTTTCCCATCTCTGTATTCGACTGCGTGGCCATGGGCCTGTGGCGCAAGATCGGCGCATGGCGCGGGCTTGGGCGCCGCGGGCGTGAAGAAGTGGTGCAGGCACTTGAGACGGTGGGGCTGGCGGCGCTCGCCAACCGCCCGGTGGGCTCGCTGTCGGGCGGGCAATTCCAGCGCGTGCTGTTCGCGCGGCTTTTGTTGCAGGACGCTTCGGTGATCCTGCTGGACGAGCCGTTCCGCGCCATCGACACCAAGACCGTCGAAGAGCTGGTCACGCTCATCGAGCGCTGGCATGGCGAGGGCCGCACCGTGCTCGCGGCGCTTCACGACATCGACCAAGTGCGTGCGCATTTTCCGAAAGTCTTACTCCTGGCGCGAGAAGTGGTGGCTTGGGGAGATACGAAAAAAGTTCTTACCCCGGCCAGTCTCGCTAAGTCGCGCCAACTCACTGAAGCCTTCGACGCGCACGCCCATATTTGCGAGCGCGACGAAGAAGCGGAGCGCGAGATCGCATGATCGACGCTCTGTTCCAGCCCTTCATCGAGTTCGCCTTCATGCGCCGGGCGCTGGTCGGCTGCCTCATCATCTCGATGACGGCACCACCCATCGGTGTGTTCCTCGTGCTAAGGCGCATGAGCCTCATGGGCGACGCCATGGGTCATGCCATTCTGCCGGGCGCGGCGATCGGTTATCTGCTCGCCGGGCTGTCTCTATTCGCCATGAGTCTCGGGGGCTTCGCTGCCGGGCTCGCGGTGGCGCTGGCCGCCGGTCTCGTTGCCCGCTCCACGGTGTTGCGCGAAGACGCCAGTCTCGCCGGCTTCTATCTCGTGTCGCTGGCGCTCGGCGTGATGCTGATTTCCGTGCGCGGCAGCAATGTCGATCTTCTGCATATGCTGTTCGGCACGGTGCTGGCGCTCGATGACGCGGCGCTCATTCTCATCGCCGCCATCGCTACGGTGTCGTTGACCGCGCTTGCGGTGATCTACCGGCCGCTGGTGCTTGAGTGCTTTGATCCTCAATTCCTGCGCTCGGTGAGCCCGTTGAGCTCCACGACGCATCTTCTGTTCCTCGTGCTGGTGGTGCTCAATCTGGTGGCTGGGTTCCAGGCGCTCGGCACGTTGATGGCTGTCGGCATCATGTTGCTGCCCGCCGTGGCCGCGCGCTTCTGGGCAGAGGACGTGGCGGGGATGATCGGCGTCGCGGTCGGCGCCGCCTTCGTGGCGAGCTTCACCGGCTTGTTGCTGTCGTACCATGCGGACGTGCCCACGGGGCCCGCCGTCATTCTGTGCTGCGGCGCGTTCTATTTCCTATCCATGCTTGTGGGCGTCAAAGGCGGCGTCATCTGGGGACTCATGCCGCGCAAGCATCTGGAAGCCTGACCCTCTGTCCTAGGAGTTTTGCGTTATGAGACGTCACCTCACCTACTCCCTAGCTTTATCGCTTGCCGTCTTGTTTGGTCTGTCTGGCGCGGCGTCCGCCGACAACAAACTCAAGGCAGTCGCTTCGTTCAGCGTGCTCGGCGACATGGTGAAACAAGTCGGCGGCGACCGGGTGGAGGTCACGACGCTAGTGGGACCGAACGGCGATGCCCATGTGTTTAACCCAACGCCCGCAATCGCCAAGTTGCTGGCGAGCGCCGACATCTTCTTCGTCAACGGTCTCGGCTTCGAGGGCTGGATGGAGCGGCTGGAAAAATCCTCAGGCTTTAAGGGCGAGGTCGTGGTAGCGAGCAAAGGCGTCACGCCGCTGACCATGGGCGAGGAAGACGGCCATCACCACGACGACCATGGTGACGATCACGACGAGGGTGGCGATGAGGTACCCGACCCTCATGCGTGGCAGAGTCTCGCCAACGGCAAAATCTATGTGGCCAATATTCGTGATGGGCTGATTACCGCCGACCCCGCAGGAAAAGCGGAATACGTAGCGAACGCTACGAAATATCTCGCCGCCATCGACGCCGAAGAGGCTGCGGTCAAGGTCGCCATCGCTAAGCTGCCTCCGGAACGCCGGCGCATCATCACGTCCCATGACGCCTTCGGCTATCTCGCCGATGCGTATGGGCTTGAGGTCATCTCGCCCGAAGGCGTGAGCACCGAAAGCGAGGCCTCGGCGCAGGACGTGGCCATGATCATTCGCCAAATCAGGGAAGAGCAGATCCCGGCAGTGTTCTTGGAAAACGTCACCGACCGGCGGCTGCTCGACCAGATTGCGCGGGAGACCGGCGCAAAGATTGGCGGCGTGCTCTATTCCGATGCGCTGTCTAAGGCTGACGGACCGGCGCCAACCTATCTCGGCATGTTCCGTCACAATATTGGGGCGCTCAGCGCGGCGCTCTCCTCATAGGAGGGCCGGTGCCTGCCAATCGAAAATGGTTCCTTCTGCTCAGCGCGGCTGTCGTCGCGGCCATCCTGTTTGCGTCACTGGCGCCGGTGGGGTGGCAGATGCGGCTCGGGCTGCATTGGCTGGTGGAGCATTTCCTCGTCTATTTCGCACTCACCACGCTGCTCTGTCTCGCTTGGCCCCGGCCCATGATGGTGGCAGCGGTGCTGGTGCCCTTCGCGGTGCTGCTGGAAGTGGCCCAAGCCATGACGCCGGACCGCACGCCTGACCTCGCCACGGCGCTCAGCGCAGCCTCAGGAGTGTCAGTGGCGGCGCTTCTCTTCGATCTGGGGCTGACGCTACGCAAGAAATGGCGGAAAGCTTGAGGCCCGAGCGGTAGCGCGGGCTCCACGAATGTGATGTATCCTAGGCCCATGGAGATCAAAGCGCGCAGGCGCACAATTCCGGTCAAAATTGGCGGCGTGACGTTGGGCGGCGACGCCCCCATCGTCGTCCAGTCCATGACCAACACCGACACGGCGGATGTGGAGTCCACGGTCACGCAAGTGGCGGCACTGGCACGCGCGGGCTCTGAGCTTGTGCGCATCACCGTGGATAGGCCTGAGTCCGCAGCCGTGGTGCCGGAGATCGTAGAGCGCCTCAATGAGCTCGGCACCGACGTGCCGCTGATCGGCGACTTTCACTACAACGGCCACACGCTGCTGGCCGAGTATCCCGACTGCGCCGCGGCGCTCGCCAAATACCGCATCAATCCCGGCAATGTCGGCTTCAAGGATAAGCGCGACAAGCAGTTCTCCCAGATCATCGATATCGCGCTTCAGCACGACAAGCCGGTGCGCATCGGCGTTAACTGGGGAAGTCTCGATCAGGATTTGCTCACGCGTCTGATGGACGAGAACTCGGCCAGTTCCGATCCGAAGGATGCGCGCGAAGTGATGCATGAGGCCATCGTGCAGTCGGCCATCATCAGCGCCGAGCGCGCCATGGAGCTCGGCATGGGCGCCGACAAAATCGTGCTCTCGGCCAAGGTGTCGGCGGTGCAAGACCTCATCGCTGTCTACGCCATGCTGGCTTCGCGCTCAAACTTGGCGCTGCATCTTGGGCTGACCGAGGCGGGCATGGGCTCAAAAGGCATCGTCGCCTCGTCCGCGGCGCTGTCCGTGCTGCTCCAGCAAGGTATCGGTGACACCATCCGCATCTCGCTCACGCCGGAGCCCGATGGCGACCGCTCGGTGGAAGTCACGGTGGCGCAAGAACTGCTCCAGAGCATGGGCTTTCGCGCCTTCGTGCCTCTGGTGGCGGCGTGTCCTGGTTGCGGGCGCACCACGTCCACCACGTTCCAGTCGCTTGCCCACGACATCCAAGATTTCATCCGCGACCAGATGCCGGATTGGAAACGCCGCTATCCGGGCGTCGAGACGCTGAACGTCGCGGTGATGGGCTGCATCGTCAACGGGCCAGGCGAGTCGAAGCACGCCGATATCGGCATCTCGCTGCCTGGCACGGGCGAGTCACCAGCCGCGCCTGTGTTCATCGACGGCAAGAAGGTCACGACCTTGAAAGGCCCGGGCGCCTCGGCTGCGTTCAAGCAGATGGTGCTCGACTATATCGAGCAGCGTTACGGGCAGGCCGCTATCGGCCGCAGTGCGGCGGAATAGACGCTCAAGTCCTGGAAGCTATTTCATTGAGATGGCATCGCCGGCGATCGAAACGGTCAGGGCGATCATCGTGACATTGAACACGAAGGCGACCAATCCGTGGGCGGTCACGGTCCTGCGGATGATGCGCGAGGTAATCGACACGTCAGACACCTGCGTCGAGGTGCCGATGACGAAGGCGAAATAGATGAAGTCCCAATAGTCCGGCTTGGCGCCGCCGGGAAAGCGCAATCCGCCGCCTTGTCCACGATGCTCCGCGTAATATTCATGGGCGTAATGCAACGCGAACATGATGTGGATGAACAGCCACGAGAACAGCGTGGTGAGAAACAGCAGGGCCAGAATGCGTGGTGCGATGATGCCGCCTTCCGCGTAGGTGCGCAGCCAGAAGACAATCGCGCCGAGGCTCGCCATTGCCGCGATCACTGTCAGCATGGGAATGGCAAGTCGGCCCTCGTCTTGCAAAGCAGAGTGCTCGCGTAGCTGCTCAGGGTTCGAGCGGGCGATCATGGTGAATACGAGAATGAGGTAGAGAGCGACGCCGGAATCCCAGCCGATCAGCAATCGCGAAACCAGCCGGTAGTCGTCGGGCAGAAAGACGACGAGCAGCGCACAGACGATCGTTGAGAAGAGAAGCCGCCAGCGCGCCTGGAGGAAGTGCGAGAACCGTGTGTCCCGGAAGTGCCTGTGTGGAGCTGGTGATTGAACCATGGGCGGCATTCGAACCGAATTCGTGGTTTTCCTCAAGCGCGCCGTTCGGCGATGAAGCGGGCAGCGTCGATGAGCATGGCGGCTTTATCGCCAAAGGGCGCTAGCGCGTCTTCCGCTTGCGCCACCAGTCGCGCCAGATGCGCCTTGGCCTCCTCGATCCCGAGTAGCGCCACGAGCGTGGCCTTGCCGCGCTCGGCATCTTTGGCCACGGCTTTGCCGACGGATTCCGCGTTGCCTTCAGCATCGAGAAGATCGTCGGCGAGCTGGAAGGCTTGACCGAACGCATTTGCATAAGCCGCCAGAGCAGCCCGTCCTTGGCTGTCGGCACTGCCAAGGACGGCGCCACCTTCGCAGGCGAAGCGGAACAGAGCGCCGGTCTTCAGCGCTTGCATGGTCACGGTGTCATCAGGCGAAAAGCTTTGATTCACAGCGGAGAGGTCGAGCGCCTGGCCCAGAGCCATGCCGTGCCAACCGCTGGCTTTGGCGAGTATGAGGACAAGCTCGGCACGGGTGGTTGCGTCCTCGTGAGTTTGGGGCGCGCTCAATATCTCAAAGGCCAGGGTGAGTAGCGCGTCTCCTGCGAGAATGGCCGTCGCCTCATCGAAGGCCATATGCGCGGTAGGGCGCCCGCGGCGCAGGTCGTCATCGTCCATGGCGGGAAGGTCGTCATGCACCAGCGAGTAGCAGTGGACGCATTCAAGGGCGCAGGCCGCGTCGAGCGCCGCGTCCTCCTCCACGCCGAACAGCCTAGCGGACTGGATCATGAGAAATGGGCGCAGGCGCTTGCCGCCACCAAGGGCCGCATAGCGCATGGCGTCGCCGAGTTCGGCCGCGCCCGGCGGGGTCGCTTGGTCAGCGCGAAGAAGCTTGCCGAGCCGTTGCTCGACAGTGCTCGCGATCCGTTCAAGCTCTGCGGGGAAGGTCATGTTGGTCACAGGGATAAAGGAGGCGGCCTCTCGCCGCAAACTCCCAGCGTGGCAAGCTTCCAAGTCAGGCCTTAAGTCAGGCGTTGCCCGATATGGCGCCTGAGAGGTAGAACCCGGATCCATGGCGGGACAGGCAGCCTCAGGGCCTAAAAAGCGGACCACGAAACGGGCTGGTGGGCGCAAGGCGCACCATCACCCTTGGCTCCGGCGCGTCGCGTTAGGTCTGCTGATCGTGGCCGGCGCGCTCATTTTTTCCATCGCGGCCTTCCGCTTCATCAATCCGCCGATCACCCCAGTCATGGTGGTTGAGAAGCTGCAAGGCGCCACGCTCAGGCGCCAATGGATGCCGCTGGAGAAAATCTCGCCCAATCTGCGCTTGGCCGTGGTCTCGAGCGAAGATGGGCGCTTTTGCGCCCATTGGGGTGTGGATTGGGCCGCGGTCCGGGATGCGGTGAAGGCGGCCAATAGCCTTAAGGGTGTGCGTGGCGCCAGCACCATCCCCATGCAGACGGCCAAAAACCTCTATCTTTGGACGCGTCGCAGCTATCTGCGCAAAGCCCTGGAGGCACCGCTGGCTTATCTGATGTCGGCCATTTGGCCCAAGCGGCGCATGATGGAGGTCTATCTCAACATCGCCCAATGGGGCCCCGGCGTGTTCGGGGCTGAGGCGGCGAGCCGGTATTATTTCCACAAATCCGCGTCCCGGCTCACCAGGCACCAGGCGGCGCTTCTTGCCGCCGCGCTGCCAAATCCGCGGGCACGCAACCCCGCCAAGCCAAGCCGGAGGATGCGCCTGATCGCCAGAACCCTCGAACGGCGTATGCCGTCCATGGTCAAACGGGCCGCATGCGTCATGTAGCCTTAGAAAAGGTTGGTTCTCGGCCCTGGCCAGGGGAAAAAATTGCCACTATAAGGGCGCCAAGACAGGCCCGATCTCAGACCGGGGCCATTTTGAGGTTCTACGACTATGGCTGTACCTAAAAGAAAAGTATCCCCCATGAAGCGGGGTAATCGACGGGCCCATGACGCATTGGATGCGCCGGCTTACGTCGAAGACAAGGATTCCGGCGAGCTTCGCCGGCCGCACCATATCGATCTGAAGTCGGGCCGGTATCGCGGACGTCAGGTGATCACCGTCAAGGATGAGGCCTAGAGCCTAAGCCTCAAGCCTGGTGCTGTTGGCTTCGGACTGGCTTCTTGTGCTTGAGACCCGCCTTTTTCAGGCGCGAGCCCGGACGCCTGCTCTTCTGTCAGCTAAGTCCGCTCGCGGTTAGGCGTGCGGCGATGCTCCCGAGCACGGCGTCATGCACGCCTTCTTCCTCCAAATGCCGCACGGTGTTCAGCACATAATCGATATTGGCGCCGGCCTCGCCTTTGCAGTCCCGCACGATGCGGAGTTGTTCTTCGAGCGGCAGCCTCCCGGCATATTGCGCGTGGTTCGGATCGGCGAGATAGGTCAGCGCCTTGACCACCCGGCCTGTGCCATTGAGCAGGCGGACTGTGCGATGGGCTTCAAGATAGACATCAGTGACCTGCTCGCGTTCTCGCAAGTAAGCGACCGTCTCTTCCTCTGCGCCTTGGGCAACGCGGAAGGCCACGCCGCGGCAGGCGCCGCCCCGGTCGAGCCCGAGCACGAGACCTGGTTGCTCGCGGGTGCCGCGATGCAGGATTGAATAGACGCATAGCGCGCGGTGGGCGCCGTTCAGCAGCCCGGGGGCTTGCGCCTCGAAGGGAAAGCCTGGCCGCCACATCAGCGAGCCATACCCAAACACCCAAAGCTCGTTCACGCAGCGCCCGCCCTCCAGGGGGTTAGTTCTTCACAGGCTCCGCCGACGGGAAAGTCCAGGTGCCATCCAGGATTTCCCCAGCCGAAGGCTGAGCCAAGAATAAAGCGCATGGGTTCGACGTCTTCTTTTTTGCCGAACATCTTTGCAGGTCGCGCATGATAGCGGGGTCAGAGCCTCATGCAGCCGAAAACGGTCGTTGGTTGAGACAGGGCCGGTTGTTGAAGGGCTTCTACCTTCGCGGGAAGGACGCCGAGGGGTGCATTTCAGTCCTCGTGGCCGTGTGATCGGCCGAAATCAGCGTCGGCTGTGTCCTGGCCGGCGTCGATGATGCCCCGGCGGATGGCGCGGGTACGCGTGAAATGCTCGGACAAGGCGTCGCCATCACCACGCCTGATCGCCTTGGTAAGCGCGGAGACATCCTCGTTGAAGCGGCCGAGCATTTCGAGGACCGCATCCTTGTTGGCTAGGAAGATGTCACGCCACATCGTCGGGTCTGAGGCGGCGATGCGCGTGAAGTCTCTGAAGCCACCGGCGGAGAACTTGAACACCTCCGAGCGGGTCACCGTTTCAAGTTCGTCCGCAGTGCCGACAATCGTGTAGGCGATCAGATGCGGCAGATGGCTGGTGACCGCGAGCACCAGGTCGTGATGGTCGGGCGTCATGATCTCGACATTGGCGCCAAGCAGCCTCCAGAATTCCGCGAGCCGGTCCACGCTTTCTCGGTCTGTTCCCTCGGGCGGCGTCAGAATGCACCAGCGGTTTTCGAACAACTCAGCGAAGCCCGCCTCGGGCCCTGAATGCTCGGTGCCCGCGACCGGATGGGCCGGCACGAAATGCACATTGTCCGGCAGATGCGGGGCCATGTCCCGCACGATCGATCCTTTCACCGACCCGACATCGGAGACGATGGCGCCGGCCTTGAGATGAGGCGCGATTTCCTTTGCGACCGCGCCGCACACGCCGACGGGAACGCAGACGATGACGAGATCGGCACCTGCGACCGCTTCCGCATTGGTCGCGACAACCTTGTCAGCAATTCCAAGCTCGGCGACACGCTGGCGCGTCTCAGGCGAACGTGAGCTGGTTACGATCGAGCCCACGGCGCCTTGCGCGCGCGCGGCACGCGCGATCGAGGAGCCGATCAAGCCGGGGCCGATAATGGCTGATGTGTCGAACAGCGGCTTGGTCATGTGTCTTTGCCCATGAACTCGGTAAGCGCGTCGAGCACCGCGCGGTTCTCATCTTCGGTGCCGATGGTCAAGCGCAGAGCATCCGGGAAGCCATACTCTTCTACCCGCCGCAGGATGATGCGGCGCTCATGCAGAAATCTATCCGCCTCGCGCGCGGACTTGCCGGCGGCGCTTTCGGAATTGCTGGCTACGCCTGCCGGAAAATGCACCAGCAGAAAATTGGCGGCACTGCGCGTCACGCGCAAACCGAGCTGCTCGAGCGCTTCGGCCATGCGGCCGCGCCAAACCATGTTGTGTTCGACGGCCTGCTCCATATGCGCCTGATCTTGCAGCGCCGCCACGCCAGCCGCGATCGAGGGTCCCGTCACGTTGAACGGGCCTCTGATGCGGTTCAGCGCGTCAGCAATTGGCGCAGGGCAATAGACCCAGCCAAGCCGCAAAGCCGCCAGCCCATAGATCTTGGAGAAGGTGCGCGTCATCACCGTGTTGGGTGTGGTCGCCACCAGCTCGATACCGGCCTCGTAATCGTTTGCCCGGACATATTCGGCATAGGCCGCGTCGAGCACCAAAATGACGTTCTCCGGCAGGCCGGCATGGAGCCGCTTCACCTCGTCGAAAGGGAGGTAAGTGCCGGTCGGATTATTAGGGTTGGCGATGAACACCATGCGCGTGGCATCCGTCACCCGCGCCAGGATCGCATCCACATCCGTGGTGAGATCGCGCTCAGGCGCCGCGATCGGCGTCGCGCCGCGCGCCATAATGGCGATTTTGTAGACGAGAAAGCCATGCTCCGAGTAGATCGCCTCGTCGCCAGGGCCGAGATAGGCCAGGGCCAACATATTCAGCAGCTCGTCCGAGCCAGCCCCGCAGACGATCCGGGCCGCGTCGAGGCCGTATTTCTTGGCCAGCGCCTCGCGCAAGGGCCGCGCCGAGCCATCGGGGTAGCGCGCCAATTGCGGGGTTTGGGCCAGATAGGCCTCAACCGCGCGCGCGCTCGCCCCAAGCGGCGTCTCGTTGGACGACAGCTTGACCACCGGCTCTGCACCAGGGAGCCCGCCCGTGCCCGGGACGTAGGGCACGATGTCGAGAATGCCTGGACGCGGGATTGGCCCACGTTTGGCGGTCATCGGTCTTGCTCCTTAGCGGCAATCTTTGCGAAGGGCCTCTCATTGGGCCATATCTCAGGCTAAGGCAAAGAAAAGATTGCTTTTCAAGGAAAAGGTCATAGCTAACTCGGCGTTGTATACTTTTCCGGCATTATTGACTCCCGAGCGCGCTGGAGGATCCCTGCGCGATGTATAGGCAGTTCTAGCGATGAACGAGAATCCGGCAGCGGAGAGGTTCGCCGACCGTGCGAAGCGGCAAGCGCAGACCGCCAATCCGCAGAGCGAGATCGTGCATTTCCCGGCTGACGAGCCTTTGCCGCTCGACAGTGGGGCTTCGCTCGCACCGCTTTCCATCGCGTACCAGACCTACGGCACCCTCAACGCCGACAAATCGAACCTCATGCTCGTCTGTCACGCGCTGACCGGCGACCAGCATGCCGCCAATCTCCATCCCCTGACCGGCAAGCCCGGCTGGTGGGACACGATGATTGGGCCCGGCAAGCCGATCGATACCGACCGCTATTTCGTGCTTTGCCCCAATGTCATTGGCGGCTGTATGGGCTCGACCGGTCCGAGTTCGATCAACCCGGCGACGGGTCAGCCCTATGGTCCTGATTTTCCTGTAATCACCGTGCGCGACATGGTGCGGGCGCAAGCGCGCCTGCTTGACCATCTCGGCATTGATCAGATTTTGAGCGTGATCGGCGGCTCTATGGGCGGCATGCAGGTGCTCGAATGGGCCGCCAGCTATAAGGATCGTGTGTTCTCCGCTGTGCCGATTGCCTGCGCCGCGCGCCACTCCTCACAGAATATCGCGTTCCATGAGGTCGGCCGCCAAGCGGTGATGGCCGATCCGGACTGGCGTGAAGGGCGCTATCTCGACGAGGGCAAGAGTCCGCGTAAAGGTCTCGCCGTGGCACGCATGGCCGCGCATATCACCTATCTGTCCGACGCGACGTTGCACGAGAAGTTCGGCCGCAAGCTACAGGACCGGGAGAAGATCGCTTTCGGCTTTGACGCCGACTTCCAGGTGGAGAGCTATCTGCGCCACCAGGGCATGGCCTTTGTCGACCGGTTCGACGCCAACTCGTATCTCTACATCACGCGCGCGATGGACTATTTCGACATTGCCGCGGATCATGGTGGGGTGCTGGCCAATGCGTTTGCCGGCACCAAGACGCGTTTCTGTCTTATGTCGTTCACGTCTGACTGGCTGTTTCCCACCGAGGAGAGCCGTGAGGTCGTGCACGCGCTGAACGCCGTTGCCGCCAAGGTCAGCTTTGTCGAGATTCAGTCGAACAAGGGCCACGACGCGTTTCTTCTGCACGAGCCCGAACTGTTCGATACGATCAGAGGCTTCCTCTCCGCTGCCGCGCGGGAGCGTGGCGTTGTCTTTCCGGACGGCGGGGCGTGAGCGTGAACATTCCGGTCAATCCCACTAGCGTCCGCGCGCCGGACTCGCCGCGCGTCGACCTGCTGCTCATCGCCGAGATGGTCGCGCCGGGCTCGCGCGTGCTCGATGTCGGCTGCGGTGACGGCACGCTGTTGCGTATTCTCGCTGACAAACAGGCAGTCGACGGGCGCGGCATCGAGCTGAGCCAGGCGGGCGTGAACTCCTGTGTGACGCAAGGGCTGGCCGTGATCCAGGGCGATGCCGACACCGACCTTGCCTACTACCCCGATCTCGCCTTCGACTACGCGATCCTGTCGCAGACCATCCAAGCGACCCATAATCCGCGTTTGGTGCTGGAGCAGCTCTTGCGCATCGGCAAGCGGGCCGTGGTGTCGTTTCCAAATTTTGGGCATTGGCGCGTGCGGACGCAGCTGATGTTCGGTGGGCATATGCCCCGCACCGACAATCTGCCGGAGAGTTGGCACGACACGCCGAACATCCATTTCTGCACCATCAAGGACTTCCTGACGTTGTGCGACGACATCGGCGCCAAGGTGGAGCGGGCGGTGGCGCTCAACGCTTACGGCACCAAGCTCGTGTCCATGCCGCTCTTCGCGCAAAATCTGTTCGGTGAGCAGGCGGTGTTTCTGCTGTCGCGCTAACGCGCGTGCGGCGTGATGGCGCCTGCTGGCACCGGCATGATGTGACGGCGGCCTTGTCGCGTGGTCTCGCGCAGCGGAATCGCCGCATAGACCTGCTTGGTCGCCTCCACCATAATGACGCCAGAGAAGGCGGGCCACAACACGAGCCCGAGCCGTTCCCAGAAGCCCGGCCAGCGCGTGAGGATGCGCCAGTTGAAAGGCGGCATATAGAGCGCGTGCTGCCAGCCTTCGGGCTGGAACATGGCGTCTTTCAAAATCTTTGTGAGCTGCGACCGGCTGAACGGGCTGCCATGGCCGAACGGGGTGGTGTCGACCCGCGCCCATAGGCCCCGCCTGTTCGGCACGACGAGAAGCAGCCTGCCGTTGGGCTCAAGCACGCGCCATATTTCGCGCAAGAGCGCGTGCGAGTGCTCGGACCATTCCAGCATGTGCACCAGGAGAATGCGGTCGGCGCTCTCGTCGTCGAGGGGGAGTTCGGTCTCGCCCACCAGTGCCGTCATGGAGCGTGCGCCGTCAGGCCAGGGCAGCGCGCCGAGCCCGTCCGGCATCAATGCGCCAAGCGCGCTCGCTTCGCCCTTGAACGCCGCCAGATAAGGCGCGGCGTAGCCGAGTCCAAACACGCGGAGGCCTTTCAGATTGCTCCAGCGCGCCCGGATGCGCGCCTTAAGCAGGCCACGCACCATCCGCCCCAGCGGCTGGGTATAGAAATCCTTGAGGTCGATGACATCGAGATGCATGAGCGAGGCTTGGTTCCAATCGGCAAGGCTTGGATGCTACGGTCCGGCTCCCATAAGAGCAAAACATAAGAGAGCGAAATGGCTAGGCTCGAGATTTATCAATTTCCCATGCGCGGCGACAATTACGGTGTGTTGCTCCATGATGCGGAGACCGGGGCCACGGCGGCCATCGATGCGCCCGACGCCGATGAGCTGCTTGCGGCACTGCGGAAGACGGGCTGGACGCTCAACGATATTCTCATCACCCATCACCATTTCGACCATACCGCCGGCATCGAGGCCGTGAAGCGCAAGACCGGCTGCACGGTCACCGGCCCGGCCAGCGAGGCAGGGCTGATCCGGGGCCTCGACGTCGAGGTGAAGGAGGGCGAAACGGTCGAGGTCGGCGGCGCCAAGGGCACGGTGATCGAGACGCCTGGCCATACGCGCGGCCATGTCAGCTATTTCTTCCCAGACGACGGTGCCGCGTTTGTCGGCGACACTATGTTCTCGGTGGGCTGTGGCAAACTGCTGGAAGGCGACGCGCCGACCATGTGGTCGTCTCTGTCGAAGCTCGCCGCGTTGCCGCCGGAGACGAGTGTGTATTGCGGCCACGAATATACCAATGCCAATTGCCGCTTCGCGCTGACGATTGAGCCTGAGAACGAGGCGCTGCGCGCGCGCGCGACGGAAGTCGCGACGAACGCTAAGAACGGTGTACCGTCGCTGCCGACGACCATTGGCCAAGAGCTTGCCACCAATCCCTTCCTGCGCGCCGCGAGCCCGGCCATCCAGAAGCAGCTCGGTATGGAAGGCCGGCCCCACGAAGAGATCTTCGGCGAGGTCCGCCGCCGCAAGGACGCGTTCTAGGCATGGCTGAGAAGCTGACCGCTGACGACGTCATCGCCCATCACAAGCTCGAACCGCATCCGGAAGGCGGCTGGTTCCGCGAGACCTTCCGGGACGAGGCGGGCAATAGCGGGCGTCCGCACTCCACTGCCATTCTGTTTTTACTGAAAGCTGGCGACGTGTCTCGCTGGCACCGGGTCGACGCGGTGGAGGTATGGCACTGGTATGGCGGTGCGCCGCTAGAGCTTCAGCTCACCGATAACAAGGGCACACGGCACGTCTACAAGCTTGGGCCCGATATCGCTGCCGGCGAACACCCGCAAGGGCCGGTCCCCGCTTTTGCGTGGCAGAGCGCGCGCAGTCTTGGGGAATGGACGTTAGTGGGCTGCACGGTGGCGCCGGGATTTGACTTCGCCGGCTTCGAGCTCGCGCCGGAAGGCTGGGAGCCTTAGGTGAAAAAAACGTCCCTCCCCACGAGGGGGAGAGACGTTTTTGATCGGTGTGGCCTGAAAGACAGGCCGAAGCGTAATCCCGCTCAGTCCATGAGCTGGCCGCCGTTGATGGTCAACGTCGAGCCGGTGATCCAGGCGGATTCGTCGGCGGCGAGGAACACCACGCAGCGCGCAACCTCGTCAGCCTGGCCAAGCCGGCCCACGGGGATCTGGCCGACGATGTGCTCCATCACCTTCTCGGAGACGCCCGCCAGAAGCTCGGTCGCCACATAGCCCGGCGCGATGGCATTCGCGGTGATGCCCTTGCGTGCGCCTTCGAGCGCCACGGCCCGGGTGAAGCCGATCATGCCCGCTTTCGCCGAGCAGTAGTTGGAAAGGCCCAGCATGCCCTGCTGGCCGTTGATCGAAGAGATCGAGACGATGCGGCCAAAGCCACGCTCGCGCATGCCGTTAATGACCTGCCGTGTCATGTTGAACACGGAGTCAAGATCGGTGCGGATGACTTCCGACCACTGCTCGGGGGTCATCTTTTGGAGCATGGCGTCGCGGGAGATGCCGGCATTGTTGACCAGCACGTCGATGGGGCCGACTTCGTTCTCCACGGCGGCGACGCCCTGCTCGCAAGCCTGGAAGTCACCGGCGTCCCATTTGAACACGGGTATATCGTTGGCCGCTTTGAAGGCGTTGGCCGCCTCGTCATTGCCGGCATAGTTGGCGGCAACTTTGTAACCAGCAGCCTTAAGCGCCTTGGAGACGGCCTCGCCGATACCGCGGGTGCCTCCCGTAACTAGAGCAACCCTACTCATAGCTTCCTCCCTTGGCGCATCTCTGGCGCCTGTTTCTTCAAAGACAAAACCTGCATGTGGCGCGGCAGCCGACCACCCCACATGGGAAACTCATCTAGGCTGTGCCGAGAGCTAGTCGCGCTCAACGCACATGGCGATGCCCATGCCACCACCGATGCAAAGCGTGGTGAGGCCCTTCTTGGCGTCTGCCTTCTGCATCTCGTGCAGCAACGTCACGAGCACGCGCGCGCCGGAGGCCCCGATGGGGTGACCGATGGCGATGGCGCCGCCATTGACGTTCACTTTGTCGGTGTCCCAGCCGAGGTCCTTGTTGACGGCGCAAGCCTGCGCCGCGAAAGCCTCGTTGGCTTCGATCAGATCAAGATCCTGCGGGGTCCAGCCAGCCTTCTCCAGCGCCTTGCGAGAGGCGGGGATCGGTCCGGAGCCCATAACGGCCGGGTCGACACCGGCCTGCGCCCAAGAGGCGATGCGGGCGAGGGGCTTGAGGCCACGCTTCTCAGCGTCGCCGGCCTTCATCAGCACCACGACGGCGGCGCCGTCGTTGATGCCCGAGGCGTTGGCGGCGGTGACGGAGCCATCCTTCTTAAAGGCGGGCCGCATCTTGGCGAGGCCTTCGAGGGTGGCGCCCTCGCGGATATACTCGTCCTCGCTCACCACCGTCTCGCCCTTGCGGGTCTTGATGGTCACGGGAACGATCTCGTCTTTGAACTTGCCGGCCTTCTTGGCAGCTTCGGCCTTGTTCTGGGAGGCGACAGCGAAGGCGTCCTGCTGATCACGGGTGATCTGCCACTTGTCAGCGACGTTCTCGGCCGTGCTGCCCATGTGGTAGTCGTTGAAGGCATCCCACAGACCATCTTTGACCATGGTGTCTACCAGCGCGGCATTGCCCATCTTCACGCCATTACGCATATGTGTGGCGTGGACCGATTGGCTCATGCTTTCCTGGCCACCGGCGATGACGATGTTGGCGTCGCCGACCGCGATCTGTTGGGCGCCGGTGACGATGGCGCGAAGGCCCGAACCACAGACTTGGTTCAGGCCCCAAGCCGGTGCATCGTTCGAAATACCGGCGCCGAGAGCTGCCTGGCGCGCTGGGTTTTGCCCCTGCGCTGCCGTAAGGACCTGCCCGAGGATCACTTCGTCGACCTCGTCGGGCTTCACACCTGCGCGCTCCATTGCCGCCGTGAGCACGATTTTGCCCAGCTCATGAGCTGGCAAGCTGGCCAGAGACCCGTTGAACGATCCGACCGGCGTCCGCGCGGCGGCAACAATGACGATATCATCGGCTTTCATTACTGATCTCCATACCTAAAAGGAGCCAAGTTCATACCCTAGTGATTCCCGTTGGGAAACCCCACGAAGGGCGCCATTAAGGCTCCTGGCAAAGCTCTGGTGCTGTGCACAAGGAACGTGCTAGTTATTTCGCAGGTGCGGCATAGTAGCCCGGGTAGGGCACGGGAGCGAAAGACAAGTGGCTAGGGACGCGGACCAAGAGGGCCGGCCGGTCATCATCAAGAAATACGCTAACCGTCGACTCTATAATACCGACACGAGCACGTATGTGACCCTTGAGGACCTCGCCGAAATGGTGCGGGTCGAGCGAGATTTTGTCGTCTACGACGCGAAGACTGGCGAAGACCTCACTCGTACGGTCCTCACGCAGATCATCGTCGAGCAGGAAAGCCGGGGCACAAGCCTTCTGCCGGTCGGCTTTTTGCGCCAGTTGATCCGTTTCTATGGCGACAGCATGCAGAATATCGTTCCGAGCTATCTTGAGTTCAGCCTCGACTCGCTGACCAAGCAGCAGGACCAATATCGGCGCCGGTTCGCCAATGTCTTCGGCACCTCTGCATTCGATGCAATGCAAGAGCAGGTGCAGAAGAATTTTGCCACGTTCGAGCGAGCCCTTGGCATGTTCACGCCGTCCTCCAGCGGCGATGGGGTGGCCACCCAGGGTGCGGATGAAGCCAAGCCCACATCCGGCGCCAAGCCGAGCGGCGACGATATCGACACGCTCAAGGCCGAGATGCTGGCCATGCAGCAACGGCTCGAGCGGCTTTCCCGCAACTAGGCTGAACGCCTCGCGGCGAGCACAACAATCAGATTTTGAAGAAATATTGCGGTTGAGCGGCCTTGCGGCTACGCCGCTATCGCTTTGTCCGTCTGCCGATGAATATGGGCAGCCGCTAGGTCTGCCTCGACCAGGGTCCGGTCGCCGGCAGTGTCGGCCAGGAGGTGGACATGCACCTCGTTGGCGCCGCACTTGGCGCCCTCATGGCGCAAATGGGCGAGATTAAGCGATACGGCGTCGGCCTTCGTCTGGCCGAAGGCCAGCGCCTCGCGCGTCCCGTCCTCGTGGCGGCGGACTAAGATATAGTTGGCTTGGGGCAAAGCGGGGCAGCCCAACAGCGAATAGACGCTGTGGAGATAGCGCTGGCTCGAAGCCCCGCGCCAATAATGGAAGGCTTGGGCGAATTCGGTCTCCGCGCAGACCAACGCAGGCTCATCGGCCGGCCCCCAAGGGGCAGTCTCAACGACATCTGCTTCACTCGTCCACATCGGATGAATCCTGTCCCGTTAACCAGTTCGACAATAGTTCAGATAGGTTGACCGAGAGGAATTTCAAGGCGTCATCGATCACGAATCTGTCTGGAACAAAAATAGAACACGCCAGACCTCGACGTCAAGCTTTTAAGTCTTAACAAGAGGTTAACTGATTTTCCGGCTCGCCTCCGCCTCGGCTGCAAGGCGATTTGAGGCGGTTTCGATAGCCTCTTGCAGGCGGACCAGGAATTCTGCCCGGGGGAGTCCTGGAGGGATGGGATCGAGGATCTCCACGACAACGGTGCCAGGCGCCCGGTACCAGCTCCGCCGGGACCAGAAGGCACCTGAGTTGAGCGCCACGGGCACGCAAGGAACGTCGAGCGCGTTGTATAGGAGTGCAATGCCGGTCTTGTAGGCGGGCGGCGCTCCTGGCTGGCGGCGGGTGCCTTCGGGGAAGATGACGATCTCGCGCCCAGTGGCAATCCGGTCCTTAGCGGCGGCAAGCATGCGGCGGAGCGCGGCCGGCCCCTTGTCGCGGTCGACCGGGATCATTTTGAACTTCGTCGAGAACCAGCCATGGAACGGGATCCAGAAAAGCTCACGCTTCATGAGCAAAGCGGGATCGCGAAACACCGGGATCAGCGCGAAGGTTTCCCACGCCGATTGATGCTTCGAGGCGACCAGGCAGGGGCCGTCTGGCAGCTTGTCCCCGCCGCGCAGCTCGAAGTTCAAACCGACTGTGTGTTTGAGCAGCCACAGCGCGACCCGCGCATGGAGCTTGAGCGCCGCCATCGCCCAGCGTCGCGGCATGAACAGCAGCGGGCTGCCGAGTACGACCAACAGGGCCGTCGTCACATAGAACAGAATACTGAAGAGGATCGATCTAGCCATGGCTATCCGGGCCGTTACGGCTCCGGGAAATCCTCTGCGGTGATAACGCCGCCACCCGACAGGATCAGGCGCACGAAATTAGTGGCTCCGAGCCTCCCAAGCGCAGGCAGATATTTCAGATACTCAGACAGCAGGAGACGCGTGGTGCCGGGATAGGTCCACCAGCGCTCCAAATGCACATTGTTGTCGACCACAGGGTAAGGAACCAGCGTCACGCCCGGTATGGCCCGCGCCAACTCGGCCAGCGCCCGGGGCATGTGATAGTTCGACGTGACGACAATGATCGAGCCGTAGCGATGGAGCGCCGCCCACTGAGCCGTCTCGGTTGCGTTGTCGATCGTGTTCAGGGCCTCTTTGTCGATGTCGACGCAGCAGGCGAAATATTGACCGCCCTGGCTCGCGAGCCGCTTCAACTGTTCCTTTGTGGTCGCCTGGTTGACTCCGGTAATGAGCACGCGTTTCGCTTTGCCCTTGGCAAGAAGCTTCATGGCCTCATCGATGCGTGCCATGCCGCCCGTCAAGACGGCGATGCCGTCAGCGGCATGAGCCGGCTCAACCCGCTCCCGGTCCACGCTGTTGGCGAACACGATGAAGCCGATGATCAGCATGACGAGCAGCAGGATCGCTGCATCGAACAGCAACCTGGCGATGCCCACCATGCCGCCGAAACGGCGAAAGTGCCGACGGCCTGCTGGCCCGTCTATGTCTTTGGCGTCTTCGCTCACTGCTCACCCCGAACCCGCTCTGGCGCGCCGCAGAATAGGCATAAACAGTCCTGCGCGAAATCGCATTTACTGATGATTCTCAAGCGGGTCATGCGTAGGACTTGAGGACGCGGAATACGCCCAGCCGCGAGGTGAGCATGCACAGGCCCGCCACCACCACGACCACGAGCAGGCAAAGCAGATAGCCGCCGATATCGAGTTCGCCGGACCCCAATAGGCGGCGGGTTTCGGCCGCGGTAACGGCGCCGCCGCCGAGCAAATACATCATTAGGGGCAGCAGTTGGAAGGCGACCGCGGCAGCGAAGGCGCCCATGAGACCAGCACGAACCCCGAGCCCGAGAAAGTGCCGCTCGAACTCGCTTGAAATGAAGCGCTCTTGGGCGCCGACGAAGTGCAGCACTTCGATGATCTTTCTGTTAGAGGACATGGCGCTGCGTGTGGCAAAAATGATTACGGCAATTGTCGCGGCGGCGACCAGCCCGAGCACGGCGATGCCGCCGAGTGCGGTCGAGCGCGTGATCGTGCGAATCTCGGCCTGCCAACGACGGTGGTCATCCAACGTGACGCCGTCGAAGTTTTGCGTCAGCGCTGTCTTGATGACGTCGATGTCGGGCGGGCTGGAGCGGTCGATCTCCACCGCGATGAGGCGCGGGATCGGCAGCGCGGAGATTGACACGGTTTCGCCGAGCCATGGCTCGAGCAGCTTCGCGCTATCTTCTGCGGTGAGTGGTTTGACTCTGGTGATGCCCCTCTGCTTGGCGAGGAACAGCGACACCAGCGTCATCTTCTTTTCGATGTCGGCGGTGTTCACGGGATCGAGCTCGATGGTGATCTCACTCGCAATGTCGTCGACCCAGGCGTTCGCCGATTGATTGACCATGTAGACGCCGCCGGCCGTGAGGCAGGCGAGGAACGTCATGATGGCGAGCACGACGGTCAGCGCGTTGCCGACGATCGACGTCGGCGGCACGATCTGCGCGCCCGTGACCTGGAAGCGCGCGGGCAGCAGCGCGGTGAGCCGGGCGGGCAAAATGCCGGCAAGCAGGCTCGTCCAGGGATAGTCCTGAATGTCGGAGATCAGGCTCACGTGCCGCTGACCTTCAACTGGCCCTCGTCGAGCATGAGGCGCGGCGCCTCAAGCTGCTCCATCAGGGAATAGTCATGCGTCGCGAGAATCACTGACGTGCCGAGCCGGTTGAGTTCGACAAAGAGCCGGAGCAGCCGATTGCCAATGGCCGGGTCGACATTGCCCGTGGGCTCATCGGCAAGCAGCAGCTCGGGCCGGGTGATTACGGCGCGGGCGATGGCCGCGCGTTGTTTCTCGCCGCCAGACAGAATCTCAGGATAAGCGTGGATGCGCTCGCCAAGGCCGACCCAGCGCAGGAGATCAGTCACGTCCTCGGCGTAATCGGACTCTTTTTTGCCCATGACACGGAGCGGCAGCGCCACATTTTCCCAGGTGGTGAGGTGGTCGAGCAGGCGAAAATCCTGAAAGACGATGCCAATTCGGCGTCTCAGCGCGGCCCGGCCGGGCCGCGGAAGGTCGGCGACATTCTCGCCGAATACGAAAATCAGGCCGCGCGATGGCCTCAGCGACATAAAAAGAAGCCGCAGAAGCGTAGATTTTCCGGCTCCTGAGGGTCCGGTCAGGAAGTGAAAAGACCCCGGAAGCACGTGAAAAGTGACGTCGCGTAAGATTTCCGGGCCTGAACCGTAGCGAAGGCCGACATTGTCAAAGCGGATCACCCGAATTCCTTAAGTCTCTTAACATTGCCGACCAATGGTTCTTTATGCTGAACTCCGGGTTAGGTATCAATGGAATTGGGCAACTGCATGGGGCGTCCGCATTTTCCTCGAGTGGCGGACGAATTTTGGCTTTTCAAATGGCAACACAGATTAAATGCCCGGCGTGCGAGACTCGCTATGAAGTCAAAGCGGCGTTTCCACCCGAAGGGCGCAAGGTTCGCTGCGCAAAGTGCAGCCATGTGTGGCAGGCAAAGCCTGTAGACGCGGAGCCGCTGGCGCCGGCTGCAGCACCTGCTTCGACGCCAGCGCCGCAGGCCGCTCCGAAGGCCCCGACGCCTCAAGCACCGGCGGCGGCGGCGCCCCAGGCACCAGCGCCTCAGGCTCCCGCACCGGCAGTGCCTCAAGCACGCGCGCGCCCAGTCCCGCCCCAGGCGCCAGCACCCCAAGCTCCCGCACCGCAGGCACCCGCGCCTCAGGCGCCTCCGCCGCCACCCCAGGCTGCACCGGCGCCGCCTCCCGCTATGCAGCCCGCACCGCCGCCTCCTCCTCAAGCTCAGGCCGCACCGCCGCCTCCGCCGCCAGAACCCGCGCCGTCGGGTCTGCCGCCGGCTACACAGGGCGATGCCGAATATGGCGGCGTTGATCTCGCCGCTCAGGTTGCGCAGATGAATGCGGAGACCGAGATGGCTCCGCCGTCCGTGCCGCCCGAGTCGACTAAATCCAAGATAGGCGGCCTGTTCACCAAGATCATGGGCAAGAACAAGGGCGCCGCCGCTGAGCCATCGGCATCAGAGCCGGTTCCGTCCGAGGCTCCTCCGCTGCCGCCCGAAGGAAGCTTCACCGCGGCCGCATCTGCTGATGCGGCCTTCGACGCTGGATTTCCTGAGGAAGAGCAGTCCGATGCCGCGCTTGCAGACCCGGCTCTGGTCGCCGCGGCATTCGGCGAGACGCCCCCAAAGTCTGCGCGCAAGAAGCCTTTGCCGATCGTGGCCATTGGCTGGGGCATCCTGGCGCTGATCGTCCTTATCGTCGTCAGCCTGTTTATGTTTGCCCCATCTACCACGGTTTCCATGCTGCCAGGGGCCGCGCGCGTCTATTCGCTGTTCGGCATGCCGGTTGGCGCCAACGGACTCGCCTTCGAAGGTGTCCGCTATGGCTGGACCAATGACGGCAGCCAGACGGTGCTCGAAGTTCAGGGCAATGTGCGCAATACGAGCTCGAACAACATGGCCGTGCCGACGGTCGTCATTGCGCTTCGCGATGAGAAGGGCGAGGAGATCTCCGAATGGACGACGGAGGTGGGCTCGGCCGAACTCAATGCCGGCGAAGAGGCTCCGTTCTTGCGACAGATCCCGTCGCCACCGAGCAATGTTCGCAGCATCAAGGTTCGCTTCACCCAAGTGAAGTAGCCAAGGCGAACGAACGCCCCACTCTAAGAAGGCGAACGAAGCATGGCGGGAAGTGCTGTGGCGGAGACTATCAAGCCGCTGTTCAGTACCGAGACCATTGCGCGCCGGGTCGAGGCGCTGGCCTGCGATATCGCCGCCGCCAAGCTAGACAATCTCATCATCGTCGCGGTCTTGAAGGGCAGTTTCATCTTCGCCGCAGACATGATCCGGGCGCTGCACCGCCAAGGGCTTCATCCGGAAATCGATTTCATGTTTCTCGCGAGCTACGGCTCCGGTACCGTCGGTGGCGAGGTCAAAGTGCTGCGTGACGTGGAAACGGCGCTTGCCGGGCGCGACGTTGTGATCGTCGATGATATTTTGGATTCCGGTCGTACGCTCGTCTTCGCCAAGGAACTTCTGGCGGCGCGTGGCGCTCACTCGGTCAAGACCTGCATCTTGCTCGACAAACAAGTGCCGCGCCGCGTGACGGTCACGCCAGACTTCATCGGGTTCGAATGCCCAGTAGAGTTCGTGGTCGGCTACGGCATGGACCTCGACAATCGATACCGCGAGTTGCCCTATATCGGTGTGCTTGAAGGCTGATTGCTTAAGCCTACCGGTCCAGCACCAGCCTGACCTCGACCAGATTCGATCGCACGCGCAAGACGTAGAAGCCGAGCGTGGCGAGATGGGATGGCATCAGCCAGCCGGACTCAGCACCGTTCGAAATGATCGTCGGTTGGATGCTGAGCGAGGCGCGCAATTGCTCCTCAAGCTCGGACCATAGCGGTTTGAGACGGCGCTGGGCGATCACGTCACGGAAGTCGGCGCGGGCCGCGGTGAGGATGCTGTGATAGCCGTAGAGTTGGCCGTAGGCGAACCAGAAGCGGTCGTCGGCGCGGGTGTCAAACCAGCCGCTGCTATAGTTCTCTGAACGCTCACGCAGGATGGCCGACGTTGCGCCGATGTCATAGGCGATGCGGTCGACGAATTGCAGCAGGTTGTCGGCGCGCGCGTCGAACACGGCCTCGCATTTTTCCAGCCGATCGTTGAACGCATTCAGGTCTTTTATGGCCGCACGATAGAAACTTGGCGTCGGTGTCTTCGGACCGAACGGGCTTAAGCTGAAATACCAAGTGCTCTCGTCGAACTGGAGATTGCCGCGCGCGGCTTGCAGATTGGGATCGATCTGCGACGTGCCGCGCACGCGCCCCAAGGTATCGACAAGCTCGACAGTCGTGCGGCGGATTGCCTGGTTCACGCCGCGCTGGAACGACGCCTTGTTGTCGAAGAATGGCGTCTTGTCCCAAGCGAGCCCGAACAGGCCGAGCTTGTAGAGGATCATCGAAGACAGCCACGCATTCTGATTGACGTTAAAGTCGACCAGACCGGCGGTCGCGTCGACGATGAGAGAGCGCTGGCAAGACTGTTCCTCGCCTGCTGCGGGCTTGGCTGGCGTCTCGCCCGCACCTTCGTAGGCGGTCGCGTAGTCCGGATCGAAATCCGCCCAGCGCTGCGTCGCCCAGAAGAAATAGCCGTAGAGAACCACGAGGCAGAGAAGGAGTGTGCCGAGCACAGCTTTGACGATGATGCCGCGGCGGGTGACCCACTGGCCGATCCACACGAATGGCTTCAGCACAAACGCGACGGCGAGGCCGACGCCACGTCCCATCGCTTCGAAAACACGGGGGAAGAAACTTACGATCTTATCGAGCATGGGATCTAGAACGAGCGGATGAGGCGCTCGAGATAGTCGAGCTCTAGCGTCGTCCGCGAGGGATCGCCAATCCTACGGCGCAGCTCGTCGAGCACTTCGCGCGCCCGCTGAATGTCGATCTTGTCGGGAACCTGGGAGGATAGTCCGAGGTCGGGGCGGTTGGAACGGTCAGGGCGGCCAAGCGGATCGCGCCCATTGCTGCCGGGCCCGCGGCCCGCCTGCATCTCGCCATTCTCCATCATTTCCTGCGCCATGGCCTGCGAGCCCTTGCGCATTCGGTCCAGCGCCAAGCTTTGGTTTTGGGTAGCGCTCTCAAGATCGCGGTCCGCCAGCGCCTCCTCGGCGTCTTCCATGGCTTCTTCGGCGCCGCCGAATTCTTTCGACGCGTCGCCGCCTTCGGCACGCATGCGCTCCATCAGCTGCTGCAGCTTGTCGCGTAGTTTTTTCTGGCGCTTGGCGAGCTCACCTTGCCGTTGGCTTTGCTGCTGGCCGCGCTGCGTCTCGCCGTCGCCGGGAGCGTTACCCTGCCGGCCCGACTGGCCTTGGGCCTTGGCGCCGCTTTGTCCGCTTTGCGGCAGTTGATCCTGGAACGGGGCCTTGCCCATGCCCTGTCCGAAATCCATGGACTGGTTGGGCGGGCTCACTTTGAACTGGTCGCCACCGCCGCCTTTGCCCTGACGCTGGCGCTTTTCCTCGAAGGTGTCGTCGAGTAGCTTTTGCTGATCGGAGACCACATCGTCGAGGTCCTTCATCATCTCGTTGGCGCGTTTCTGCTTTGCGTTCTTGGGGAGATTTCCGGTCTGCAACCGCTCAAGAATGTCGTTCAGCTCGGACAGCATGCGCTCGGCCTGCTCCTTGGAGCCTGCCTCGGAAAGGTCCTGGATGCTCTCTAGGAGCTTGTCGAGGTCTTGCTCCGACACGAGCTGTTCGCCGTCCTTGGCCTCTTGCTGAGGCATGTCGGCGGCGTCTTGTTGCTGCTCGGCCAGCGCTTGGAGATAACGGCCGAGCGCGGCGCGAAGTTCGTCGACGCGGCGCTGGATCTCGTCGGCCGGAGCATTGTCCGCAAGCGCCTTCTTGAGCGCGTCTTGAGCGTTTTTAAGTTCGCGCTCAGCCTCGGGCAGGTCGCCTTCTTCAATGCGGAGCGCTGTGGCCCAGAGCTGATCGACCACGCTGGCAACACTGTCACGCGAATCGTCGTTCAGGAGGCGCCAATAGCTATTGCGCAACGAGAGATAAACCACGCGGTCGTCGATGACCCTCTCCTCGCCAAGCGTCAGTGCGTCGATGGCCCGCGCGACGGTTGCCAGTGCAGCGGGTTCGCGCACCAGCTTCTTGCGCTGTTCGACCACGGCTTTAGCGAGCGGCTCGGTAAAGGTCCGCTCCGGCAGTGCGAATTCATAGACCTGACTCTTGCCCGCCTGTTCCGCTTGGTCGCGGGCGATGAGGGTCATGCGAACTTTTAATCCAGCCCAAGGATGTGCAGAGAGGTCCTGTGTGGCGCGGCCTTTGACTTTCTTGGCGTTAGTCTGCGGCAGTTGAAGTGGCATGACCGGGGGAGTGAAAAGCGGGTTCGCCTCGACCAGATCGTCCTCGCCAACTTCTTCGCCGGGCGCGGGGGGAACGAAAGCCTGGTCCTCGCCAGCAGCCAGGGCAAATTGGGCCTCGGCGCTGGCCACGCCGTAATCGTCGAGCGCGCTATAGAGGAGCCGGAGCGCGCCGCGCGGCGTGGTGTTGGGATCGCTTGTGAGGGCGATCGTCGGGGATGCATCTTCGATCAAAGAAAATTGCCATTGGGCGACGGTCTGCCCGCCAATCCTGACATCGGCGGTGAGCGGTTCCATGACACCGACATTGAACTCGATCAGCCCCGTCGCGCCGCCAGTCTTGGGCTCGATGGTTTTTGGCTCGGCGGTGCTGCCTTTGCGGATGGTTAGGCTCACGCTGTCGCCGTCTGGCACGTGAGTGCGAACGATGAGCTGGCTCCGCTCCGGCACCGACAGCGCGCGGAAGGTTTCCGAGCCTGCGCCCACGGTCTCGCTGCCGTCGGCCAGAACGATGGGCGCCATGCTGGTGTAGATCGGCGGTGTCACCCAGGCATCGAGCCTGAGCAGCGCATTTGTGGTGCTGCCGGTGGCGGGCGAGAAGGCCGCGGCGAGGCGCGTCCGGCTATCGGCCCCTGCGGCCAGCGCGGCGACGATGAGCCCGAGCAGGAGCAGCACCCTGATGGCGTAGGGGTCTTTGCGGTCGGTGCGGGGTGCGGGCCAGGACGGTTTCAGTCTGGCGACGAGCTTCGCCAAGCGCTTGCGATGGGCGGCCCAAAGCGTTGCCGTCTCGGGCGCCGCTGTCGTGCCGAGCTGGTCCTCATAAGATGAGGCCGGGCGGTGCTCGATATCGGCGTTGCGCTCAAGTCGCCGGAGCGACTCGATGCGGGTCGGAAATACGAGCCGAACCAGCGGCAGGAAGGAGACGATGAAAGCGACACCGAAGGCGCCAAGCAGGATGCGATGCATCAGCGGCGGCATCATGCTCCAGCCGCTGAGCAGGGTGATAATCAGAAAGGCGGAGACCACAACAAATGGCCAGAGCAACGCCTCCCAGGCGCGCTCGGCAAGCAGCGCAAGCCAGCTCAGGCGTACGCGGCCCTCGAAGCGCTTCTTCAGCGCCTTGGCCTCTGCGGTCTCCTTGGCCGTGAATCTTGGTCGTGAGCGTCTTGCCATGTTCCAACGTCTTTAGCATAGGGGCTGCCTGAGCAAGGATTACATCACAGTAATTTGGAGGTCGAAGCGGGCAAAATGGAGGCTCGGAAGCCGTTTAGGCCCAGTCCGGCAGCCGTTCCGCCGCCAGCATATCGTCATAGCTCGGCCGGGGCCGCGTGACGCAATGTTGGCTTCCGGACACCAGCACCTCGGGCACCAGCAGGCGGCTGTTATATTGCGAGGCGAGCACCGCGCCGTAGGCGCCGGCTGTCATCACGGCAATCAGGTCGCCAGCGTGAAGTTCCGGGAGCGGCCGGTTCAGCGCCAGATAGTCGCCGGTCTCGCAGATCGGTCCCACCACATCGGTCAAGACGTTTGGTGTTCCTCGTGCCGGCCCGATCACCGGTATGATCTCGTGATGGGCCTCGTAGAGCGTGGGCCGGATCAAATCGTTCATGGCGGCGTCGATGATGGTGAAGGTCTTGGCACCGACATGCTTCACGCTGAGCACCCGAGAAACCAGGATGCCGGCATTGCCCGCGATCATGCGCCCGGGCTCGAACAGCAGACGCACACCGAGGTTGCCCAACGCCTGTTTCACCAATGCGGCGTAGTCGGTGGGGAGCGGCGGCGGAGCTTCGTCGTTGCGGTAAGGTATGCCAAGGCCACCGCCGAGATTGACGAACTCGATCTCGAAGCCCGCGTCGCGCAACGTGCCAACCAGCTCGGTCAGCAGCGCGAAGGCATTCCTGAACGGCTCAAGGTCGGTGATTTGACTACCGATATGCATATGCGCACCGACGGGCAAGATGCCCGGCAACTCAGCCGCGAGTTGGTAGAGCGACAGCGCGCGCTCGAACGGCACGCCGAACTTATTCTCAGCCCTACCGGTGGCGATCTTGTGATGGGTCTTGGCGTCGACGTCGGGGTTCACGCGCAAGGCGATGCGCGCGTTCTTGCCGCGCGCGGCGGCCACCTCGCTAAGCCCGCGAAGTTCTTCTTCCGACTCTACGTTGAAGGCGAAGATGTCCGCATCGAGCGCGAAGGCCATCTCCTCCTTGGTCTTGCCGACGCCGGAGAAGGCGATCCGCTCAGCCGGTACGTTGACGGCTAGCGCCCGGCGAAGCTCGCCTTCGGAGACGACATCCATGCCGGAGCCAAGCCGCGCCAGGCTGGCGAGCACACCGAGATTAGAATTGGCCTTGATCGAGTAGCAAACCAATGTGTCGGGCGCGCCAGCGAAGGCGTCAGCGAATACCTGATAGTGGCGCTCGAGCGTTGCCGTGGAATAGCAATAGAACGGGGTCCCGACGGCGTCGGCCAACGCCGAGAGGTCAACGTCTTCGGCGTGCAGCACGCTGGCGTGGGAGACTCCGCGCCGGTAGGAAAAATGGTGCATGACAGGAAGAGGGGGCTAATCGAGTAGACGGTCAATCCATAAACGGCGATCCGGCGCCTTGGACATCTTGCTTGACGGGTCGGCTTTGGTCTCGGGATAGTTCGGTTTCGGCCGGTCCAACGAACCGCGCCGTCCGCAAGCGCTAAGCCCGACGGCCGTTATCAACGCAAGCATTATGAGGATGCGCAGTGCGCTTCCCATGGTCGTGCCCCTGTGGTCAGAGCCCTTCCCATAGGCTCTTCCCATCCTTTTATCGTGACAGGCCGTCCTTTTCCAAACGCTTTATCCACCGTCTGGCCTCGCGCCGTACATTAGTGGGCGCGGTTCCGCCTTGGCTTTTGCGGCTTTTGGCCGACTGGCTAGGGTCCAGGACAGCAAAGACATGCTTGGTGACCCGTGGCTCGACCGCCTGAATCTCCGAAAGCTTCAGGTTTTTGAGGTCGCAATCCTTGGATTCGGCCATGGCCACGATTTGCCCGGTGATGTGGTGGGCCTCTCTGAAGGGAATCCCGAGATTTTGCACCAGCCAGTCGGCGAGGTCTGTGGCCGTGGCATATTCCCGGCCCGCCGCTTGGCGCATGGCATCGGCGTTGATCTCAAGGTCGCCCACCATGCCGGCCATAGCGGCAACACCGAGCTTCAGCGCGTCGAGCGCGTCGAAGACAGGCTCCTTGTCTTCCTGCATGTCCTTGGCATAGGCGAGCGGCAGACCCTTCATCACCATCAGCAGTGCCTGGAAGGCGCCGGCGATACGCCCGGTCTTGGCGCGCACCAGCTCGGCGGCGTCCGGGTTACGCTTCTGCGGCATGATCGAGGAGCCGGTGGAGAACCCATCGGACAATCTGGCGAAGCCGAATTGCGGCGAGGTCCACAACACGATCTCTTCGGCGAGCCGCGATAGATGCATGGCGGCGATCGACGCGTCCGCCAATGTCTCCAGCGCGAAATCGCGATCGGAAACGGCGTCGAGCGAGTTCGCCGTCGGCTTGGTGAAGCCGAGCGCCTTGGCGGTCATGTTCCGGTCGATGGGGAAGCTCGTGCCGGCGAGCGCCGCGGAGCCCAACGGGCATTCGGACAATCGCTTGGCGGCGTCAGCGAACCGGCCACGGTCGCGCGCCAGCATCTCCACATAAGCGAGGCAATGATGGCCGAACGTGATGGGCTGGGCCGTCTGGAGATGCGTGAAGCCCGGCATCACCGTGGCGGCGTGTTCGAGCGCCATCGTGACCAGCGCAAGCTGAAGCGCGGCGAAAGCAGCGTCGAGGCCAGCGATCTCGTCCCGCACATAGAGCTTGAAGTCGGTGGCGACCTGATCGTTCCGCGACCGCGCGGTATGCAGCTTGCCGGCAACCGGGCCGATCAGCTTGTGCAGCCGGCTCTCGACATTGAGATGGATGTCCTCAAGTGCTCGCGAAAATTTGAATTTTCCTGCCTCCATCTCGGCTAGAATCTGGTCGAGACCTTTCGATATCTCGCGCGCGTCTTTCTTTGTGACGATACCGGTCGCCGCGAGCATGGTGACATGGGCCTTGGAGGCCAGGATGTCGTGCCGCCAGAGGCGCTTGTCGAAGTCGATGGAGGCATTTATCTCCTCCATGATCTCCGCGGGACTTGCGGCAAAGCGGCCGCCCCACATGGTGTTGGTCATATCGTCCAAGTCCGGGCAAACTTAATGCGAAGAGGGTGACGTGAACTCATCGAAGAAAGAGAAGCACGCCGCGTCGCCGGCCAAATACGCGATCATCGCAGTCATCGCGGCAATTGCCGGGTTCGCCACGGTATATTGGAGTCTTGCCCCCTCTGACAATGGCTCCGGGTCGGGGTCCGCGCCTGAGATGGTCGGTGAAGCGGGCACCGGGAGCGAAGCGGACGCAAAGGCGAGCCCGCTCAAAGGGCTCAATAAGGGGGCTATGGCTGCCTTCTTGGTGCGCTCGAAGCCTCTTGATCTCCCGGATTTCAGCCTTGTGAACGGTGATGGTGCCACCATTTCTCTGGCGGATTTGGGCGGAAAAGTCGTGCTCCTCAACATCTGGGCGACCTGGTGCGTGCCATGCCGGGAGGAAATGCCCCAGCTCAATGACCTTCAGGCGGCGCTCGGCGGCAAGGACTTTGAGGTTGTTGCCGTCAATATCGACAAGGGCGGACCGGCGAAGGCGCGCAAATTTTTGGAAGAGACCAAGGCCGCGGACCTGACGCTCTACACCGACCCGACCGGCAAGTTATTTTCAAAATTGAGAGCGGTCGGCATGCCGACGACGCTGCTCATCGACCGCGATAGCAAGGAGATCGGCCGGCTTGTGGGGCCCGCGGATTGGGCGAGCGCCGAAGCCAAGCGGCTGATCCAGGCGGCCATCGCCGCGTCCAAGCCCGCGGGCTAGCGCCTCCGCCCCGCCATCGAGCCCCTCGATCGTGCTATACTGACCCTTGTCAGTCGCGCGAGGCTTTGCCGAGGGGGCAGGATGAGCACCGACACGATCGGCGCGCTGCTGCATTTCTGGTTCGAGATCCTCACGCCAAAGGATTGGTACCGTCCGCCTGAGCGGGTCGATGCCGACATCGACCGCCGTTTCCGTGACACCTATGAGGCGCTCAAGGACGGCGTTCCCGACGACTGGCTGGCGACGCCGCGCGGGTTTCTCGCCGCGATCCTCGTGCTCGATCAGCTTCCCCGCAACATGTTCCGCGGCGAGGCCCGCGCCTTCGCCACGGACGCAGCAGCCCTTGCGCTCGCCAAGCGGGCCATTGCCGAAGGCATGGATGAGCGGCTGCCGCCGAATAAGCGCGCCTTCATCTATCTGCCGTTTCAGCATTCGGAGGACGCGGCCGATCAGGCCCACTCGGTGGGTCTGTTCACGGCGCTCGGCAATCCGCTCAATCTCGATTACGCGATCCGGCACCAGACTGTCGTCGACCGCTTCGGCCGCTTTCCGCACCGGAACAAGATCCTCGGCCGGGAGTCGACGCCTGAGGAAGAAGCATTTCTGGAGCAGCCGGGCTCGTCGTTTTAGAGCGCGCTTCTACTGCACCGGCGCCACGGCCTCTTTCTCGAGGCGATAGTTATACGAGCAGGCCTCTTCCACCGGCTTGTTGCAGGGGGTGCCAGAGGTGGTCACATGCATGGTGCGCGTCTTGCCGCTCGTTGAGAATTTGTAGCTCTTGACGAAGTCCTCGAAGACCAGGTCCCAGGTCCTGTCGCCATCCCAAAAATAAAGATGCAGCATGCAGCCGCTGCTGTTGCATGCAGGGTTTGGCGCGCCTTCGCATTTCAGCCTGGCGAAGTCGGCGATCCAGTCGCTGCTGCCGTCGCCATTCAGATCGTCACCGCTGAGAATAGCGGCCGTGTCGGGCTTGCCGCCCTGGACGTGGCAAACCTGCGCCGCCTCGGCGATGATCTCGGCGATGTCGCTAGGCTGCTCTTCGCCATGGGCCGGGGAAAAGCCAACGAAGGCGACCATCGCCAAGCATAGGAAAGCGACGACCCCGAAAGGCGAGACGCGAAGCGTGCTCAATTGGCAGTGCTGAAGTTTGGCGCGGTCGGCGTCTCGGCGAGCATGATGACTGGCGTGCGGAGCTCGTAAAGTTCAGGTGAGATGTCCGACTTGCGGGTCCGCTTCCGCTTGCGGCGCTTCTTCGGCCTCGGACCGCAAATGACCGCGCGCAGATGCGCGGGCTCTTCGCTCAAACTGGCTTGCATCGCGAGCCCGTCGAGGCTGGTGCCGAATAGCGACTTCCAGAAATAACGCTTGAAGCCATTCTCCAGTAACTTAGCGGCGCGGGCGTTGCGCGTACGGGTCGAAGGCTCGCCGAGGACAATGGCCACGAGCTTGCGACCGTTGCGCGTGGCACTGACGACGATGTTGAACCCAGAGTCGCAGATGAATCCGGTCTTCATGCCGTCGGCGCCGGGAAAGCTGATGAGCAGGCCGTTATGGGTGCGCAGCCGCTTCTTGCCGACTTGGACATGGGTCTGGCGGAAGATGTCGGCGTGCTCGGGAAATTCGATGATGATGGCGCGGGCCAGCCGGGCGAGATCGCGGGCGGTCGTAAATTGATGTTCGTTGGGCAGGCCATGGGGATTGGCGAATTGAGTGTTGGTCATACCCAGGCGCTTGGCCGCCTTGTTCATGCGCTCGATGAAGGCTTCCTCGCTACCACCCACGGTCTCCGCCACCATGACGGCGACGTCGTTGGCTGACTTGACGATGATCACCTTGATCGCCGTTTCGAGCGTGATGTGCTTGCCGACGGGTAGGCCGAGCTTGGTAGGAGGCTGGGTCGAGGCGTTCTTCGTGGAGATCACCTTGGTCTCGGGCGTCACTTCGCCGTCGCGCAATGCATGGAAGGTTACATAGGCGGTCATCAATTTGGTGAGGGAGGCAGGAAACCAACGGGCGTCGGGATCTTCGGCGTAAAATACGGTGCCGTTATAGGGCTCGAATACGAGGGCTGGACTGGCCGTGGCGATCGACGGCACCAACAGGGCCACTCCGACCAGAATGCTAAGAAAGGCGCGTCTCAGCATTGATCCTTCTTCCTTCGTTCGAGCAGGCGCCTTAGCGCCTAAGCCACAACCGCGCCCCATAATCACCGGAAATTCGACCGTTCCGTGACGAATTCGGGAGGCGGGGCCATCCGTCAATAAAACCAGACGGACAAGGACCCGGGCCACGAGAGCAAAGCCGCTCTTCAGAGCGGCGGAGACTAGCGACCTCGCAAGTATTCGCAACCGCCAAATTTGGCCTTGTGGACTTGCGCGCTCGATGGGCTTGATGTGGTGCGGGAGGGTCCAATATGGTCGCCGTCGCCGCAATCTGCCGGTCGATTTCTGGACATCTCTATTTAAAGTCAGCGAGCCGGATGAGCGTCTTTTTTGAAGAACTCGATTATTGCCCGACACCTATCGGGGCTCTTAGCCTGCGCCGCCGCCGGGAGCTTAAGCTCGGCGTGGATGTCATCGAGATCAAGCTCGGCGAAGAATATCTCATGTCGAGCCTGTTCACCGCGTCGGAGATAGCGTTGGCGCGGCTGGGGCTGGCCGGGCTCGGCGGCGACAAGCTCGATGTGGTTGTTGGCGGGCTAGGGCTTGGCTACACGGCCAATGCTGTGTTGGAGCACGAGCGCGTCGCATCGCTGGTGGTGGTCGAAGCGCTCGAAGCGGTCATCGATTGGCACGAAAAGGGTCTGCTACCCCTCGGCAACGCACTGACAACCGATGAGCGCTGCCGGATCGTCCATGGCGACTTCTTCGCATTGGCCGCTTCGGAGGCGGGTCTCGATGGGGACACGCCGGGCCGTCGGTTCGACGCCATCCTGGTGGACATCGATCACTCGCCGAACTTTCTACTCGATCCGCAAAACGACGCCTTCTATCAGCCCGAAGGTCTCCGGCGGTTGGCCGCCCATATTCGTCCTGGCGGCGTGTTCGGCTTGTGGTCCGATGAGCGCCCGGACGAAGCTTTCACGGCGCGTCTCGGCAGCGTCTTTGATGACGCCCGCGCCGAGCCAGTGACGTTCCACAATCCGCTTCAGGACAAGCCTTTCACGCAGACCGTCTATCTCGGGAAGAAGCCGGCATCGCCTGCGCCAGAGAACGCTGAATGACGGAGGCCGCGCCGTATCGCGTAGACGAGCTTGCGACAACGCAAGAGCAATTGCACTGCCCGGTCTGCCGCGCGTTCGCAGCTCAAGCCTTCGACACCATTGACGGCACCGACTATTGGCGCTGCGCTGCTTGCGAGGCCACGTTTGTCGACCCCGCGCAGCATCTTGGCAGCGATGAGGAGTATGCGGTCTATCTGCAACATCGCAATGACCCGAACGATGTGCGCTATCGTGCGTTCTTGTCAAAGCTCGCGGACCCAATCTTAACTAAGTTGCAGCCCGGCTCGCGCGTGCTTGACTATGGCTGCGGTCCCGGACCGGCATTGGCGGCGATGCTGAGTGAGGCAGGGCACGACGTGCGGGTCTACGACCCGTTCTTTCGTCCGGACCAGGACGCGCTGATCCAAAGCTATGACGCCATCACCTGCACGGAAGTTGCTGAGCATTTCCACGCTCCCGCGGAGGAGTTTGACCGTCTCGACGCTTTGCTGCGGCCTGGTGGTTGGCTGGCAGTGATGACGAGTTTTCAGACCGAGGATGCGGATTTCGCCGACTGGCATTATCGCAAGGACCCCACCCATGTGGTCTTCTATCGTGAGGCGACATTTCAGATGATCGCGGCGCAGCGCAGCTGGCATTGCGAAATCCCAGTCAAGGATGTCGCCCTGATGCGCAGGCCCGAGATGGCAACACCATGATGGACGCTTCTGAATTGGCCGCCCTTCGCGCCGCGTTGGTGATGCGCTTAGAGGCACTTCGTACCACCAGCGAAACCACGGTGGACAATCGCCGCCCCGTCGAGCTTGACCAAACTTCGGTGGGTCGATTGTCGCGTATGGACGCTATGCAGGTGCAAGCCATGGCGCTGGCCACCGAACGCAGACGCCATGACGAAGCGCGCCGTGTCGGCGCAGCCATATGCCGGATCGACGAGGGCGAATACGGCTACTGCGTTTCTTGCGACGAAGAGATCTCGGCCAAGCGCCTCGGTGTCGATCCCGTCATCCCGACCTGCATTCGCTGCGCGTCGGGCGGGGGCGGTTAGCTCGCGTGCTCAAGCCTTCTCGATGAAAATCGCGCGGAGGTCGTTGACGTTGGTGAGCGTCGGGCCCGTCTCCAACAGATCGCCGATCCCTTTGAAGAAGCGATAGGGGTCGTTGTTGGCGAGCATGGCCTTGGGGTTGATGCCTGCCTTCTCGGCGCGGGCCAGCGTGTCGGGATAGATCAGCGCGCCGGCATTATCTTCCGACCCATCGACGCCGTCAGTGTCGCCAGCCAGCGCATAGATGTGCTCCATGCCGTCGAGTGCGATGGCGAGCGACAACAAAAACTCCGAATTGGGACCACCCTTGCCGTTGCCCTTTAGCGTGATGGTGGTCTCGCCGCCTGAAATCAGCACGCATGGCGGCTGTTCGGGCTGACCGCGCATGGCGCATTGCCGGGCGATGCCTGCATGGACCAGCGCCACGTCGCGGGACTCGCCTTCGATACTGTCGCCGAGAATGACCGGCGTGACGCCCGCCTCGCGCGCGACGGCGGCGGCAGCTTCCAGCGAGGCTTGGGGCGTGGCGATCATGATGTTCTCGACATTCTCGAAACACGGGTCACCGGGCTTCGGCGTTTCCTCGGCGGTATCGAGCAGGCGGCGCATATTGTCCGGCACGTCGATGCCGTATTTCTTGATGATGCCGAGCGCGTCTTCATTGGTCGACGGATCGGGCACTGTCGGGCCCGAAGCAATGATCGAAGCATCGTCGCCGGGCACGTCGGAGATCATCAGCGCTACGATCTTAGCGGGATAAGCTGCGGCGGCGAGCCTGCCGCCCTTGATGGCGGAGAGGTGCTTCCGCACCGTGTTCATTTCGCTGATGGTGGCGCCGCTGGCGAGTAGCGCCTTGTTCATGGCCTGCTTGTCTTCCAGCGTGACACCCTCAGCCGGGAGTGCCAGCAGCGCTGAGCCGCCGCCGGAGATGAGGCAGAGCACGAGGTCGTCCTCGGTGAGCCCTTGCACCAGTTCGAAAATGCGCTTGGCGGCATCGCGGCCAGCCTCATCTGGCACGGGATGCGCTGCTTCGATCACTTCCAGACGTTCCGTCGGCACGCGATAGCCGTAGCGGGTGACGACGAGTCCATCGAGCGGACCGTCCCACGCGTCCTCGAGCGCTTTGGCCATGGCGCCGGACGCCTTGCCCGCGCCAATAATGACGGTGCGGCCCTTTGGCCGGGGCGGCAGATGGGCCGGCACGCAGAGTGACGGCAGGGCCGCGTCCACGCCCGCCTTGAACATGGATTTGAGAAGCTCTTCTGGCGTCATTTTATGTTAGGCCTTGCCCTTGATCGATGGGCGATGAACCTGCACAGACGATTGCAAGAAGGCAAGTGAATGAATACGGTGCCCGTTCCTTTTGTCAGCAACAGCGTGCGTAAATTGGGGGCGAAAGACTAATGTCAGCGGGCTCGAACGAACAACATAAGAAGCCGAAATCCGATATCGAGATCAGCCAAGCCGCCACCATGCGGCCGATCGTCGATGTTGCGGCGGACAAGCTTGGCCTTAAGTCTGAAGACCTGGTCCCTTACGGCCATTACAAGGCGAAGGTCTCCCTCGATTACATCGATACGCTGAAAGACAAGCCTGACGGCAAGCTGATCCTCGTGACGGCGATCACGCCGACGGCTGCCGGCGAAGGCAAGACCACGACCACGGTGGGCTTGGGCGATGCGCTCAACCTCATTGGCAAGAAAGCCATGATCTGTGTCCGCGAGCCCTCGCTTGGGCCCTGTTTCGGGGTCAAAGGTGGCGCGGCTGGCGGCGGCTTTGCTCAGGTTGTGCCCATGGAGGACATCAACCTCCACTTTACCGGCGATTTCCATGCGATCGGCGCAGCCAACAATCTGCTCGCGGCCATGATCGACAACCATATTTATTGGGGCAACAAGCTTGATATCGACGCGCGCCGGGTCACCTGGCGCCGCGCCGTGGACATGAACGACCGGGCATTGCGCTCCATCGTGACCTCGCTGGGCGGCATCGCCAACGGCTTCCCGGCCGAGGCGGGCTTCGACATCACTGTGGCCTCCGAAGTGATGGCCATTTTCTGTCTGGCTAAGGATTTGGCCGATCTTCAGCGGCGCTTGGGCCAGATCCAGGTCGGTCAGACCCGCGATAAGAAGGCGGTCACGGCCAAAGAGCTGTCAGCGTCTGGTTCGATGGCAGCGCTGCTCAAGGATGCGCTGGCGCCGAACCTGGTGCAGACCCTGGAGCACAACCCAGCGTTTATTCATGGCGGTCCTTTCGCCAATATTGCCCATGGCTGCAACACGGTGATCGCCACCAAGGCAGCGCTGAAACTCGCAGACTATGTGGTGACAGAGGCTGGATTTGGCGCCGATCTCGGGGCCGAGAAGTTCTTCGACATCAAGTGCCGCAAGGCAGGCCTAACTCCCAATTGCGTGGTGATCGTGGCTACCATCCGCGCGCTTAAGATGCATGGTGGCGTGGCCAAGGACGATCTCAAGAAAGCGAATTTGCAAGCGCTGGAAAAGGGCTACGCCAATCTCGAACGTCACATCGAAAACTTGCGGAAATATAAGGTTCCGGTGGTTGTGGCGACGAACCGCTTCTCGTCCGATACCGATGATGAGATCGCGCTGCTGAAGCGTTTGTGCTCCACCGGTGGCGCCGAGTGCGTGATGGCCGACCATTGGGCGCTTGGCGGCGAGGGCGCGGTCGAGCTGGCCGAAACCGTGGTCAACACGATTGACACCAAACCGTCCGAGTTCGAGCCCCTCTATCCCGACAATATGTCGTTGTGGGACAAGACGCGCACCATCGCTCAGGACATTTATGGGGCGGAAGACATCACCTCGGACAAGAGCGTCAAAGACAAGTTCGCTGAGTTGGAAAAGCAGGGTTTTGGCGATTTCCCGATTTGCGTGGCTAAGACCCAGTACAGTTTCACCACGGACCCGGCCGCCAAGGGCGTGCCGTTGGGCCATACCATTCCCATCCGCGAAGTCCGGTTGTCGGCCGGGGCGGAGTTTGTGGTGGTGATCTGCGGGGCCATCATGACCCTGCCGGGTCTGCCCCGAGTGCCCGCCGCCAACAATATCGAACTTGCGTCGGATGGCCGCATCAGCGGCCTATTCTAGCTCGGCAAGGGGGTTGCCACGCGCGCAACCTGACGCTACCACCTTGCCTATATGCGATGCATAGGTCCGCGAAGGATCAGGCAGCCCCCGATATCTAGGAGAGGAAACCATGGCTGGAGCCAGGCGGCCGGGCCGTAATTTTCTATTTGTGCCGGGACCAACCAATGTTCCCGAGCGCATTTTGCGCGCAATGCATGTGCCAATGGAGGACCACCGGTCCCCCGACTTCCCCAAGCTGACGCTGCCGCTCTTTGACGACATGAAGAAGGTCTTCCAGACCAAGGAAGGCCAGGTCTTCATCTTCCCGTCCAGCGGCACCGGCGCCTGGGAGGCCACCCTCACCAATACCCGCTCGGTCGGCGACAAGCTGTTGGCGTCGCGCTTCGGCCAGTTCAGCCATCTGTGGATCGATCTCGCTCGCCGACATGGGCTTGAGGTCATCGTGCAGGAAGAAGAATGGGGCACCGGCGCTAGCCCTGAACGTATTGAGGAGGCGCTTCGCGCCGACAAGAACCATCAAATTAAGGGCGTCATGGTGGTCCATAACGAGACCGCCACGGGCGTGACCTCCGACATCGTCGCGGTGCGCCGCGCCATGGATGCCGCAGGCCACCCGGCGCTGCTTTATGTGGACGGGGTGAGTTCGATCGGAAGCATCGACTTCCGCTTCGATGAGTGGGGCGTCGACCTCGCCATCACCGGTTCGCAGAAAGGCATGATGCTGCCGGCGGGGCTCGGCATTGCTTGCGTCAGCCAGAAGGCGCTGACGCAGATGAAGGATGCCACCTGCACCAAGGCCTATTTCGATTTCGCTGATCAGATCAAAACCAACGAGGGCGGCTATTTCCCGTATACGCCGGCTCTGCCGTTGCTCTACGGCCTGCGCGAGGCGCTAAACCTGCTATTCGAGGAAGGCCTCGACAACGTGTTCGCGCGGCACCGCCGTCTTGCCTCTGGCACGCGCGCGGCGGTCGATGCGTGGGGTCTCAAGCTCTGCGCCAAGGACCCGAAATGGAATTCTGACACGGTGAGCGCGATTATGGTGCCGGAAGGGTTCAACGGCGCTGACGTCATCGATCGGGCCTACCGGCGCTACAATCTCGCGCTCGGTGCGGGCCTGACGGAGATGGCGGGCAAGCTGTTCCGTATCGGCCATCTTGGCGATCTCAATGAGCTGATGCTGCTCGGCGCCATTGCCGGGGCGGAGATGTCCATGCGTGACGTGGGCATCGCGGTCGAGCCCGGCTCGGGCGTTGCGGCGGCGCAGGAATATTTCCGCGGTGCGCAAGGCGCGGGTGAAGCCCGTCTCGCGGCCGAATAGGCCTCGAGCGGCGAGGGCTGGCGGAAGCCGCTGTCCTCGATAATGTCTTAATTTCGACGCCGTCCGGCGCATTCGGCCTTGCGCCGGGACGGTTTTCGATTTGGCGTGGGGGTATCCCCGCATTGACGAGTTAAAGGGGAGCCCCAGTGGAACACGCGATCGTCTTCCTCGATCGAGAGTCGGTTGGCGCCGATGTGCGTAAGCCAGATTTCCCGCACAGCTACAAAGAATATGACTCCACGTGGACGCCTGAGGAGATCGTCGATCGCCTCAAGGGCGCCAGCATCGCCGTGATCAATAAGGTGCCGATGCGCGCCGACGTGCTGAAGCAGCTGCCGAATTTGAAGCTGATCGCGGTCGCCGCCACGGGCACCGATGTGGTCGACAAGGCCTACTGCAAAGAGGCCGGTATCGCCGTCGTCAATATCCGCAACTACGCATTCAACACCGTGCCGGAGCATGTGATCGCGCTGATGTTCGCGCTGCGCCGCAATTTGCTCGCTTACGTCGCCGACGTGCGCAAGGGCCGTTGGGGGGAGGTCGATCAGTTCTGCTTCTTCGATCATCCGATACGCGACATCGCCGGCTCGACCCTCGGCGTCGTTGGTTATGGCGCCATCGGCAAGGCCGTGGCCAAGCGGGCCGAATGTCTCGGCATGAAGATCCTGCCCTATGACGTGTTTCCGCAGGATGGCCTGGTTGACCTTGAGATGCTGCTTAAAGAGAGCGACGTCATCACGCTGCATTGTCCGCTGACGCCTGAGACCAAGAACATGATCGGCGCCAAAGAGTTCGAGATGATGAAGTCGACGGCGATCCTCATCAACACGGCGCGCGGCGGCCTGGTGGACGAAGCCGCGCTTGCCGAGGCGCTCAAGAGCGGCGTCATTGCCGGTGCGGGCTTTGACGTTCTGACGGCGGAGCCGCCGAAGGATGGCAATATTCTCCTCGACCTGGACATGCCGAACCTCATCGTGACGCCCCATGTGGCGTGGGCGAGCCGTGAGGCCATGCAGATCTTGGCCGACCAACTTATCGATAACGTCGAGGCGTTCGTGGCGGGTAACCCGCAGAACGTCGTCGAGTAGATTCTAAGGGCAAGTTTAAATGAAGAAATTGCTGTTCCTGTTCGACACCGATGAAATGCCGAGCGTGTTCGACACGGTCGTCGGTTATGACGGAGGCGCCGACCACGTCACGGGCTACGCCAATGTGACGCCAGACAATGTGGGCGCGCTGATCGACGGCACCATCTACACCCGCGGCGGAAAAGATAAGCAGAACACTGCGATCTTTGTCGGCGGCGGCAACATGACCAAGGGCGAAGAGCTGTACGAGAAGGTGAAGAAGAGCTTCTTCGGTCCCTTCCGCGTCTCCGTCATGCTCGATTCTAATGGCTCCAATACGACGGCAGCGGCTGGCGTGGCGCTGCTCGCCAAGGCAAAGTCGCTAAAGGGTAAGAAGGCTCTTGTGCTCGCGGGCACCGGCCCGGTTGGCATGCGCGCGGCAGGCTTCCTCGGCATGGAAGGCGCGGATGTGACGATCACCTCGCGCACGAAGGACCGCGCCGAGGCGGCTGCGAAGGTCATCGAGAAGCGCTTCGGCATCAAGGTCTCTGGCGTTGCCGGCGGTACTGATGAGGAACGCGCCGAGGCTGCCAAGGACGCCAATGTTATATTCGCGGCCGGCGCCATCGGCGTCCAGCTCTTGCCGGAGACGGCGTGGAAGGACAATCCAAATGTCGAGCTTCTGGCCGACGTGAATGCTCAGCCGCCGCTCGGCGTCGAGGGCATCCAGGCCACCGACAAGGGCGCAGAGTATGGTGACAAGATCGCCTTCGGCGCGCTCGGCCTCGGTGGGCTGAAGCTGAAACTGCATCGTGCCTGCATAGCCAAGATGTTCGAAAGCGCCGAAGCCGTATTCGACGCCGAGGAGATCTACGCGCTTGCGAAAGAGATGGCCTAAATGACTCAGATCAAAGACACCGCCATCGAGCCGTTCCTCGATGCGCTCGCCTCGAACGCGGCGACCCCGGGGGGCGGCAGCGCTGCCGCTATTCTCGGCGCCATGGGAGCAGCGTTGGTGAGCATGGTTTGCAATCTCACCATCGGCAAGAAGAAGTATGTCGAGGTTGAGGGGGAAATGAAGGACGTGCTGGCCAAGGCCGAGGACTTGCGTCATCGGTTGACCGGCATGATCCAAGACGACGTGAGAGCGTTTGACACGGTGATGGGCGCCTACGGGATGCCGAAGGAAACTGATGCGGAGAAGACTTCGCGCGGTGAGGCAATCCAGGACGCGCTCAAGCTGGCGACCGACGTTCCCATAGTCTGCTGCCGCGTGGCGCGTGAGGTCATCGACCTTGCGCTCGTGGTTTCCGAGAAGGGTAATCTGAATGTGATCTCGGATGCCGGCGTCGGTGTGCTGGCTGCGAATGCAGCGCTACGGAGTGCTGCGCTAAACGTTTTCATCAATGCGAAAATGATCTCTGACAAGAGCTTTGTGGACGCTAAGCTGAAAGAGTTGGGTGGACTTCTTGCCGGTGCGGAAGCGCTGACCGAGAAGACCTATGACATCGTCAAGGGCAAAGTTAGCTAACGCCACTTAGGCGTGAACCTTTCGAACAAAGCCCCGGCCGAGAAGACTAGGGAGGAACGACGTGGACGTTCACGAGTATCAAGCGAAAGAACTTCTAAGTGGCTTCGGCGTACCGGTGCCGAAAGGCGCCATCGCATTTAGCTCCGATCAGGCAGTTTATGCTGCGACCGAGCTTGGTGGCTGGAGCTGGGCTGTAAAGGCTCAGATTCATGCTGGCGCCAGAGGCAAGGCCGGCGGCGTCAAGATCTGCAAGACCTATAACGAGGTCCGCGAAGCGGCAGTGGGCATGCTCGGCAAGAATATGGTCACGATCCAGACCGGCCCCGAGGGCAAGCCCGTACAGCGCGTCTATATCG
>JAGPVD010000141.1 GCA_018067145.1 Methyloceanibacter sp. | reverse complement strand
AACGCTAAGGCGGCCAAATCCAAAGCGGCCAAATCCAAAGCGGCCAAATCCAAAGCGGCCAAATCCAAAGCGGCCAAGTCGAAAGCGGCCAAGCCGAAAGCCGCCAAGGCTAGATCAGCTAAAGCAAAGGCTACCAAGTCCAAGGAGGCTAAATCCAAGGCGGCTAAATCCAAGGCGGCCAAATCCAAGGCAGCCAAGTCCAAAGCGGCCGAAGCGAAGGCGGGCAAAGCGAAAGCAGCTAAAGCCAATGCCGCCGATGCGAAGGCGAGCAAGGCTAGATCAGCTAAGGCCAAAGCGGCGAAGTCGAAGCCGAGCAAGTCCAGGTCCGCAAAGGCCAAGCCCGGTGTTGCCCATAGCGGTCGTGGCAGAGGCAAGAAGGGCGGCGGTGGCGGCAAACACAAGAAGAAGAGCTGAGGAACGGCGCTGCGGCCTAAGGCAAAGCCCGGCCGGCCATTTTGTGGCCAGCACGGCCGCTAGACTCAAGGTTTGCGGCGGCAATAGCCCATGAAGGTCTGGGCGCCGCAAACCGCCTTCGCCTTCCAATCGACGAAGTCGGCATCGTCCAGCTTGTCGTCGCAGGTCGCCGACACAGGATTGGCTTCGGGCCCCTTGAGCCAGCAATAGTTCCATGACTTGCGGTCGCGGTCCTCGCTGACATAGGCGCGGCAGTGAGCGCCTTCAGGGACCTGAAGCTCGATCGTGTAGCGCCAGATTTTTTCCCCGTCCTCCTCGAGCTCGGCGATGGCGCAGCCCGTGACGCCGTCTCTTGCCAGCGATGCCTGCGGAAGAAGCGTTACGGCTAGGACAGCGAGGACGAAAGCGCCGGCGCGAACGCTCGTTGAGCGGACATTGTTTGAGATCATCGAAATTTGTCTCCATGGGCCTGGCGGCTTGGCGCCAGGGTGTGCCGGTTTGCTAGTAGCATCAAGCCGGGCCTCAACGCAGGATATCTTGCCCACGAAGGTCGCCGGCGCAATTGCCATTTGCCATTGCGGTTCCGTCGGCTAGCATCCCCCCGGCGATTGACTGGGGCGGATCGCAAGAGGGTGGCAATGAAGTGCATTAGCTTGGTGGTGGGCCGCAAACGAAGCAGCATCGTTCTTGTCGCGCCCCTTTTCTTGTGTGCCTGCGCTGATAGCGGCGACACGACGAGCGCCAAGGACGTTCCGCTGCCAAGCGTGGTTGTGGAGGCGGTGACCGCCAAGAGCGTGGCGGGCCAGGTGGACTATGTGGGCCGGACGATAGCATCACAGCGGGTCGACATTCGGGCGAGGGTCAACGGCACGCTTCTGGAGCGGCCGTTCGACGAGGGCGCCGAGGTCGAAAAGGGTGCTGTGCTCTTCGAAATCGACCCGGCTGAGTTCGATACCGAGCTCCTGTCCACCAAGGCGAAGCTTGCCAAGGCGGATGCCAGCCTCGACAAGAACGAGCGCAGCCTTGCGCGCTACGAAGTGCTGGTTAAGCGCGAAGCAGCCAGCGTGGCCCAGTACGACATCGCTAAATCGCTGGCCGACCAGTCGCGTGCGGATGTCAGCGCGGCGCAAGCGGAGGTCGATCGGGCCGAGCTTGATCTGAGCTACGCCACGATCACATCACCGATCGAAGGGCGCAGCGGCATAGCCAACGCCGACGTTGGCAACCTTATCGGGCCAGACAGCGGCGTGCTGGTGACGGTTCTCGATCTCGACCCGATGGACGTGCTGTTCTCGGTGGGCGAGCGAACCTATCTGAATTTCATGGAGGAGGCGAAGGAGGGTACGGCGGAGAAATTTACACCCCAAATTCGGCTCGCCAATGATAAGCTCTATGAGTTCCCGGGTGAGGTCGACGTAGTGGACAACAAGGTCGACCCGGCGACGGGCACGATTAATATTCGCCTGAAATTCTCCAACCCCGATCGCATTTTAGTGCCGGGCCAATATGTGAGCGTGATTCTCACTAACGCCACGCCCGAGCAGCGCGTCGTCATCCCGCAAGCGGCCATCCAAGAAAATCAGGTCGGACCGTTCGTGCTTGTGGTCAACGGCGAGGGCCGGGTGGAGGGCCGCCCAATTCAAACGGGCGCCCGACTGGATAGCGGCGTGGTCGTACTCGACGGCCTCACCGAAGGCGAAACCATTGTGGTCGAGGGTATCCAGAAGGTCCGGCCAGGAGCGGAGGTGCAGACGGCCTTCCGGACACCGGCCGAAGATCCGCAGGTCATCGTACCGCAACCGGGACCTGCAGACGCGCCTGATGGTGTACCGGAGGCCGACACGCAAACTGAGCTCGAGGTCGATCAGCAGGCCGAGCCCTAAAGCATGCTCAGCGCGTTCTTCATCACTCGCCCAAAATTCGCGTTCGTCATCGCCATCGTGATGGTTATCGCAGGGCTGCTGGCGCTTGGCGCATTGCCGGTCGCGGAGTATCCGCAGCTGACTCCGCCCCAGGTCGAGGTCTCGGCGAAATATCCCGGCGCCAACGCCACGGTTGTGGCGGAGACCGTGGCGGCAGTGATTGAGGCAGAGGTCAACGGCGTGGAGGACATGACCTACATGTCCTCCAAGAGCTCCAACGACGGAAGCTACACGCTCACCGTCACTTTCTCCATCGAGACGGATGCTGACACGGCTCAGGTCAACGTGCAGAACCGAGTGTCGCAGGCGATGCCCAAACTGCCGGAGGAGGCGAAGCGGCAAGGCGTTACCACCAAGAAGAAGTCCACTAGCATGCTGTCGATGGTCTCGGTGTACTCGCCGGACGGCACCTATAACGACATCTTTCTCAGCAACTATTCGAGTATAAATTTGCGTGACACGCTCGCCAGGGTCGACGGCGTCGCGTCCGTCGACATTTTGGGCGCGCGTGATTACAGCATGCGCATCTGGCTTGAACCCGACCGATTGACCGCGCTCGGCTTGATGGCGAGCGATGTCATCGCCGTCATCCGCGACCAGAATATTCAGGCCTCGCCTGGTGCTATCGGGCAGCAGCCGGCGCCGGCCTCACAACAATTCCAATACACACTGACCGCGCAGGGGCGGCTTGAGGGCGTGAGCCAATTCGAGGACATCATCCTCGTGGCGAACTCGAACGGATCGGTGGTCAAGTTGAAAGACGTGGCCAGAGTCGAACTCGGCGCCGAGAACTATGGCTGGTTTGGGCAACTGAACGGCAAGCCGGCAGCGCTGCTTGCCGTCTATCAGCTTCCCGACGCCAACGCACTCGATGTCGCCGCGCGCATCAATGCCGAGATGGACCGGCTTTCGGAACGGTTTCCCGCCGACCTTGCCTATCGGGTGACGTACGATACGACGCTCTACGTGGAGACCTCAATCCGCGAGGTGGTGATCACTCTGCTGCAAGCGCTCGCGCTCGTGGTGCTGGTCGTCTACGTCTTCTTGCAGGACTGGCGGTCGACCCTCATCCCGGCAATTGTCATTCCCGTGTCGCTCATCGGTACCTTCGCGGCACTGCTCGCGATGGGTTTCACTATCAACACGATCAGCCTGTTCGGGCTCATACTGGCTATCGGTGTGGTGGTCGACGACGCCATCCTCGTGGTGGAGAACGTCCAGCGCCATATGGCAGACGGCCTGTCGCCCCCTGACGCTACGCGCAAAGCGATGGAAGAGGTGACCGCGCCGGTGATCGCCACCACACTCGTGCTACTCGCCGTGTTCGTGCCGGTGGCCTTCACGCCGGGCCTGACGGGGCGGTTGTTCGAGCAATTCGCCGCCACCATCTCCATCGCCGTTATCCTGTCGTCGATCAATGCGCTTACGCTGAGCCCGGCTCTGTGCGCGATGATCCTCAAGCCGCCGAGCCAGATAAAGCGCGGGCCGCTCGCGTGGTTCGAGAGCGGCCTCACACGGGCCCGCAACGGTTACAACACGGTGGTACGCGCACTGATCCGGTTCACGGTCATCGGCCTGGCGATGGCTGCGGCGGTATTCGGGGCAACAGTTTTTGTCGGAGCGGCACTGCCTACGGGCTTCATCCCGGCAGAGGATCGAGGCGCGTTTTTCATCGACGTGCGCTTGCCTGACGGCGCGGCACTGCCACGCACCACGGCGGTGCTTGCCGAGGTGGAGCAGATCCTTTCGGAGACGGAAGGCGTTGCCGATGTCATCGCCATCGGCGGCTACAGCATGTTGCAAGCGACGGTGGTACCGAACGGTGCTTTCCTCATTGCGGTGCTAGAGCCATGGGCCGACCGCACGACGCCGGAGGTCACCCTACGCGCCATAATGCAGAGCGTGGCGCCACAATTCGCCGCCATCTCGCGGGCGGTCATTACGCCCTTTGTGCCGCCGCCAATTCCGGGGTTAGGCACCACTGGTGGTTTTGAGTTCGTCCTGCAGGACACTGAAAGCCGGTCGCCGCAATCCCTGGCGTCGGTGCTTGGCGGCTTTATTTTTGCCGCCAATGGGCGGCCCGAGGTGACCGGCGTGTTCAGCACGTTCGGCGCCAGTTCGCCGCAGCTTTTTATCGACGTTAATCGCAAGCTGGCCAAAACCAAGGGCGTCAGCATCGAAGACATCTTCACCGTGCTCAACGCTAATATCGGCGCTTACTACGTAAACGACTTCAACAAATTCGGGCGTGTCTACCGGGTCTATGTGCAAGCGGAAGCCGACCGGCGCGATAAACCTGAGGATATCGGTAAGCTTTATGTGCGCTCCGCCGAGGGCGAGATGGTGCCTATGCGCACCTTGACTACGGTGAAGTCGGTGCTCGGGCCTGAGACCATTGAGCGCTACAACATGTTCCGTTCGGCGACGGTCAACGGTAACCCGGCATCGGGCTACAGCTCGGGTCAGGCGATCGCGGCCATGCAGGCGACCGCCACGAGCGATCTGCCGGACGGTTACACCTACGAGTGGACCGGCATGTCCTTTGAAGAGATCAAGGCGGGTGAGGCGGGCGCCGCCGTCTTCATTCTGTCCATCGTGTTCGCCTATCTGTTTTTAGTGGCCCAGTATGAGAGCTGGAGCATTCCCATCTCGATCATGCTGTCAGTGGTGTTCGCGGTGCTTGGCGCGGTTGTGACGCTCAAGGTGAGCGGGGTGGCGCTCAACACTTACGCTCAAGTCGGCCTCGTGCTTCTCATCGGTCTGGCGGCGAAGAACGCCATCCTTATCGTCGAGTTCGCCAAGGAGCGGCGCGAGTCTGGCGAAGCGATTGTCGATGCGGCACAGGAGGCCGCGTCATTGCGATTCAGAGCGGTGATGATGACGGCCCTGTCATTCGTTCTCGGCGTGCTGCCGCTGGTTCTCGCCACCGGCGCTGGCGCCGCCGCGCGCGTCTCGGTCGGTCTCACTGTGTTCGGCGGCATGGCGCTCGCGACGGTCCTCGGTGTCGTCTTCGTGCCTTTCCTTTATGTGCAGTTACAGCGCCTGCGTGAGGCGGTGAAGGGTGGCAAGACGGCCGAACCCGTGACGCCATCGCCTAAAGCCCAGCAGACTTAAGGCCGGATCATCACGGTCGATAGCGTCGGGAGGGGAAGAAGTGCTCGTTCAAATCGTCCTCGGTTCGATGATGGTCGCGATCACCACGATGATCCAAGGCATGTTCATGTTCGTGGGCGTCGAGCACTTGCGCGATCACCTTTCGCGGAGTCAAACGAAGTCCCGGCTGGGGTCGACGCTGAAGATCGCCGTGTTCGTGCTATGGCTATTTCTCGCCACGATCTTGGAGATCTGGACTTGGGCGACGCTCTATCTCGTACTTGGTGCGATTGGTTCGCTGGAACAGGCGCTCTATTTCTCCACCGTGACATTCACGACGTTGGGTTTTGGTGACATCACCCTCGATGAGACGTGGCGACTCCTGTCCTCGTTCGAGGCGGCCAACGGTCTTTTGATGTTCGGCTGGTCCACGGCGCTCGTGTTCGGCGCGGTGCAATGGGTTTACGAGCGCCACCACAAGCCGACGGACTCAGGCGCATGATGCGTTCGGCAGTCGCCGCCGCTGTCGATTTGCCATACCTTCCGGCTGGCAGGCCTTTCAAAGGCTAACTGCTTAGAGCCCCGCAAAGAGGGCGCTATCAGGGAGACTGACGCCATGGACGAAGTTGAGCCGATTATTTCGCGGCTGAATGGGATCGATCCCAGCCGGCCCTATTTCGACCCGCTTGCGGCGGAGGAAGCTTTGCGCCGGCATGCCAGGCTGATTGGCTTCCTGGATCCAAGTTTCTCCTGGGCTATGGGGCCACGAGAGGCTGCCCACGAACTCTCAGGCGTCGATTTTGAAAGTCCCGCAGGCTGCCGTTGGCAGATGACCATGCAGGCCCTTCACGATCAGGCCGTCGCCGATCTCCAGCGCGACCAGGCAGCATGGCAGACCTACGGCAACGCGCAAGACGCAGCCGAGACGCGTATCGCCGAAACCCTGCATCTTGAGCCGTTTCGCTTGGCCCTGTTCGATCTGGTTTTGGGCGATGCCGGCGCGCAGAGCCACAACGTTGCATATCTGGTGTCATCGGCTTTGCGGGACGTCATCGCCAGCGGTCCGGTCGAAAGCGAGCAACTTGAGGATATGAACGACGCCTATCTTCCCTTTGCCGATGCATTGCTGGCGGGGCTCGGCTCGTTCTGGGTCATTGGCGAGAAATTTGTGTGCTTGCCCCTGCCGCGGCTTTCGCTAGAGGGCGGCATACTTGTCAGCGACGGGAGACCCGCCGCCGTCTGGCCGAATGGCGAAACCTACGCCTGCGGAGACGAAGGGCTCGTACCCGTCCCACAATCGGTGGACTCGTAGACGCGATTACAAGTCCCTATATGATTGGCTATAATAGCCGCTACAGCATTTCTCGAAGGAGGCGACCATGCGCAGAATTGGCATGAATACTCTTGCGGCCACGCTTTTAGGTGCGGCCCTTTTGCTCGCCCTAAGCCCCCAGGCAGCGGATGCGCGCATTCAGTGCAAAGGAAATTTCCAGGTCACCAAATATGGCCTCCTCGCTACACCATGGTGTCAGGAAGAGCAGATCGCCAAGGTGGCGCGGTCCCGTGGCTGGAAAGGCACCGCGAAAGACGTCCGCAACGATCCACTCACGAAGGTGCAACTCTGTTTCCAATTCGGCGGCGATACCCGGCTGAAGGGTTCCTGCGGTGCCTATGCGCCGGAGAATTACGGCCCTCATTAAGAGGTGCCGCGCATTACAATTCGATTTGCGCTGATTGCGTTTCTGCTTGAGGCGATCGTACAGACTGCCAAGGGCATCGGCGTTTTGGCCTACGCAAGTTATTGCCCGGCGATGTAAGTGCCAGTGAGCTTTTGGCACGGCCGCAAAAGCTGGCCAAGACCAGCGCTCCAGAAGACTGGGACGGGGTGAAGGCGCTCACCGACAAATAGGCGCGGTACTGCCTAAGGCAGGTTCAGGCAGAACGAGGCGCCACACGCGCTTTGGGTAAAGCGTGGGGTTGCTTGCCGTCCTCAAGATAATAACTGCGAATGGGAGCCAGGCCGCTATCCAGCTCGTAAACGAGCGGCTTGCCTGTGGGGATTTCCAGATGCGGAATATCCTCATCGGAAATCCCGTCGAGATATTTGATGAGGCCCCGCAGACTATTGCCGTGGGCGGAAATCAGCGGCGTGCCGCCCTCCATGAGCAGAGGCTCAATGCGCTCCTGCCAATAGGGAAGTACGCGGGCCACGGTGTCTTTTAGGCTCTCGGTCAGTGGCAGGTGTCTGTGCGGCACCTGCGCATATCTCGGGTCGTTGCCAGGAAAGCGTTCGTCAGACTCTTCCAGCGCGGGCGGGCGGATCGTGTAGCTGCGCCGCCATATATGCAGCTGCTCTACACCAACCTCCCTCTTTACCTGGTCGCGCTCGCGTCCCTGCAGCGCACCATAATGGCGCTCGTTAAGGCGCCAGCTACGCCGGACCGGAAGCCAGGATAGGCCCAGCCCGTCCAACACGATCTCGAGCGTGTCGATGGAACGCTTTAGGTAAGACGTGAAGCACTGATCGAATTTAATGTCGTGCGCTTTCAGCAGCGCCGCCGCGTGCTTCGCCTCGGTGAGGCCGTTGTCGCAAAGGTCGACATCGGTCCAGCCGGTGAAGCGGGCATCCCGGTTCCAGACGCTCTGACCGTGTCGCAGGAGAATAAGTCGCGGCATTTGAAGTCTCCGGTTGCGGCGCGAGCACTTTGTGTATGGGGCCAAGCCGCCTGGGGCAAGCTCGGTCAGGTGGGCGAGCGAACCAGTCTCTAGCCGTCATTTCCCCGCAATTCGGCGATAATTCACCGAATCAGACGGAAGTCTTCGTCTTCAGTCTCTCGACTGCCTTGTCCCTTGAGTTGGGGAAAAGGCGTAACGTTGCTCACCAATTGGAAATTCGATTCTCGGAGGCGCGCGTGCGGCTAATTTTCTCGATCCTTACGGCCATCGTCTTCATCCTCGCGGCCATCGTCTTCATCGGCCCGTTATTCATTTCCGCTGAGGATGTGCGCAATCAAATTCTCGCGCAGGTCGAGTCTACGACGGGCTACCGCTTAAGGGTCAGCGGGCCAGTCGACATCACGCTCTTTCCGTCGCTGAACTTGGTGGCCGAGGATGTGGGCGTCTCGCAGCCGGCCGTCAGTGGCGAGGCTGAGTTCGCCACCGCTAAGACACTCAAATTTGGTCTGATGCTGCGGGGGCTGCTCGACGGAAAAATGCGAGTGACCGAGGTCATGCTCATCGATCCTATCATCGCTGTTCCGAAGAGCCCGGCCAAGGCGCCAGCCGGCGCTGCGCCGGGTGCGCCTAAGGGCGCGCCAGGTGGCACTAATGGCGCACCCGCGAGCGGTAGTAGCGGTGGAAACGGCATCGGCGAGACGCTCAAAAACCTCACCCTCGATGAAGTCGTCATCAAGAACGGAACCGTGATCCTGCCGCCCTCCGGCAACGCTCCGGGTAAGCGCATCGAGAAGCTTGATCTCGAAGCCGCGCTGCCCGCCTTCGACAAGCCATTGTCGTTTGACGTGAGCGCCGTCTTCGACGGCAAAGCGATCAAGGCAAACGGTTCCGTCGGCAACTTTGGACAGTTTCTTGAAGGCGCCCCGGCGCCCGTGTCGTTGGCAGTTGAGGCCCCAGGCACACTCGACGCGAAGGCGACCCTCGTGGCCACCGCCACCTACAAAGACGACACGCTTACGCTCACCCAGTTCAGCGCGAAGTCTGGCGACAAGACCTTAGCGGGGCTGGCCGTCTACAAGGACGATACGGTCACGCTTAGCCAGGTTACCGCGACCGCCGGCCGCGACACGTTCGCCGGCAACGCGGTCTACAAAAATAACGTCGTGACGCTTAGTCATCTGCGCGCCAATGTGCGCGGCAATGTTTTGGCAGGGTCGGCAACGATCAATCTCGCGAACAAGGTCCCGCATGTGGTGGCGGAGCTCGCGGCGAAGACGCTCGACGTCAATGCCCTGATGGGCAGCCCGAAGTCGAAATCGAAGTCGAAGTCATCGGGTGGCGGTGGCGGCGCTGGCGGCGGAGGAGGAAGCGGGCGAGGACAGACCAGTGCCGGCTGGAGCAACGCCAAGATAGACTTCTCTCCACTCAGGTTGGTCAACGGCGAGCTCAGCCTCTCTGCCGAGCAGCTCATCTACGACCAGATGAAGATCAATCCCGTGACGGTCCAGGCGGTGCTGAATGGCGGCAAACTCAACGCGACGCTGTCGAAGTTCCAGCTCTATGCCGGTGGCGGCGACATCACGATTGCCGTCGACGCCAGCAGCAAGGTGCCCGCGCAACGGATCAAGCTCTCGCTGGCCAACTTCAACGCCTATAATTTACTCAAGGACGCGTCTGGCTTCCAACGCATCGAAGGCCGGGGCAGCGTCGCGCTCGACTTGAACGCGCGCGGTGCCAGTCAGCGAGCCATCGTCGGAGCGCTCAATGGCAACGCCAATTTCGAATTTGCCAATGGTGCAGTCCGGGGCATCAACATCGCCCAGATGATGCGCAATCTAGGTTCGGGCGTCGTCAATGGTTGGCAGGGCGGTGCCACGGAGAAAACCGATTTCGCCTCGCTTGGCGCCAGCTTCACGGTCGTCAAGGGACGGGCGACTACGAAGGATCTGCACCTGGCGGGGCCGCTCGTCCGCTTGACCGGAACGGGCGAGGTCAACCTCCCGGCAAAAAGCCTAAAATTCCGCATCGATCCGCAGCTCGTGGCATCGCTGAAGGGCCAGGGTGGTGAGAAGGACATCGCTGGCCTCGGCGTGCCGATCATGATTGTCGGCCCCTGGGCGAAGCCGAAGATCTATCCGGACATCAAGGGCATCCTACAAGACCCGGCGGCGGCGTATGAGCGGTTCAAACAATTTGGCGACGAAGTGAAGACGCTTCCGGGCTTGGAGAAGATCGACAAGAACGGCGTGCTGTCGAACGTCATTAAAGACGGCAAGGTCGACGAGGACGCGTTGATCGAAGGGCTCGGCGGTCTTCTCAACAAGAATCAGCCTGCGGACGTGCGGCCGCAAGGGGCGCCGCTGCCAGAGGCCCAGACGGCACCGAACGCCGCGCCTAATGCCAAATCCCAGCCCAAGAGCAAGGCCAAGCCCAAAGGCAAGGCGGCCAAGAAGGGCAAAAAGGGTAAGAAGAATAAGAAGAAGGATGACCTTGAGGATGCGGCCAAGCAGCTTCTGAACGACTTTCTCCAGGCCCAGTAGCGGCGGTGTTGCCCCGTGCGGCGTGGCGCGGCGGTTTGACAACGTATGCGCGGCCGATAGTTTCTCTTTCATGGGTTCGATCCTCGACAGATGCGGTGGCGCGCCGCTTGAGCAACTCTCACCGGGG
>JAGPVD010000140.1 GCA_018067145.1 Methyloceanibacter sp. | reverse complement strand
AGATCAAGGAACCGGGCATTGTCAGAGTAAATCGGCTTGAGCCTCCTGGCGATGATCCTTAGCCTTCGACGAGGCATTGTCAGAGAGGTAAAGTCGCGTCGCAGCAAACGCTGCCGAGTTCGTTGGCCGAATATTTCCGTGCGTTGCTGATTTTGCTGACGGTCGGCAACGCTATTGCCGTGGCTATTTTGCGCAAGGCTGAGCTTGAGAAGACGTTCGACGCTGCCCTGCGTTGCTTTCACACTTTGATTGAAGTCGCTTCCAATGTCTGTTTCTGGCACTTTGCAGACATAGACGCCGGCGCTGACCATGTCCGCTCATGAGGGTGAAGCGGACATCCACGATCCGCGCTCTCAGCTAATGGCTATGTCAGGACGATTGTCGCGAGCAGTTCCTGAAGCTGCAAATCAAGGCGGTTGCGAGCCCGGGATTTGAACCTACACCTCCATTTTTAGGAAAGGTTGATTGCGGCGGATTCGTTCCTCCGCTACCAATTTCCCCTGATACAAATATCATTGAAGCTCAATTGCTTCGAATGCACCAAAACCTCGAATGGTTTTCCGCTGTGCTTCAACTCGCTGAGCATCGGTGTGCTGCTTGTCGGGCTATTTGTACTTAGAGAGAAATTTCCACGGAATTCTTGAGTCCCATGGCTGATTGCGTTGGGTCTGGTTTCAAGATTGAAAATTGGTAAGCGCCAGACGATGTCACACATCAAGATCAATCCTGCCACCCACGAGGCGCTGGCTGGCGCGGGCGGCACGATGCAGCGTTCTGCCGCCGGTGAGGCGGTCCTATCAGCTGGCGACGACGCCAAGGAAATGTTCGTCGTGTCCCAAGGGGCGGTCAAAATCAAGGTCAATGGAGAGACGATCGAGGAAGTTGGCGAAGGCGGGATTTTCGGTGAGATGGCGCTGATCGATTATCGCAAGCGAAGCGCCGATGTCGTGGCGGCAACCGACTGCGAGATCATTCCAATCGATCAGAGACTCTTCGTCATTCTCGTCCAGGAGACGCCGTTCTTTGCTCTCGACGTCATGAAAATTCTTGCCGAAAGACTGCGGATGATGAACACGAAACTGAACGGCTGAGCAGCCCTCTCGTTTAGCGGTCAATGCGAGTGATCTTCGACCCCTCTAGGGTCAAATTATACATCAGCCCCGTCGGATCGAGGATGAAGCCGATCACCGGGTCCGTCACCTTGTCGCTATCGATGGAGCGGCCGATGCCGACGGTGATGATGGCGACGGAGCCGTCCACGCCCACCTTCCAGCCGGCCCGGCGATTGAAGCTGTCCAGAGCGCTTTTGGTCATGAACATGATGAGGACGGAGCGCTCCTGCACGCCGAGCTGGAAGCCGAACGAGGCCGAAATCAGGTTGTAGTAACCGGCTGGCCTCTTATCGACGATCAGTAGACCTTCGCCATATTCCCCGCCCAATCCGAAGCCTGCCTTCACCACGGACGGAAAAACCAGGACTCCCGCAGCCTTGTTGGCGAGTTCGCGCGCGCCGGAGATTTGTCGGACAAAGCTGTGCAGGGTTTCGTTCGCCTCCTTGTCGATCTTGCGGCCCGACGTCGCCTCAGACGGTGACGGCACGGCGACGATCGTGCCAGCGACGACGGCAGTCAAAAATAGAGCGGTGAGCAGGGTCTTCATGGCGCAGGTTTCCTCCCGTTGGCTCAACCTAGAGTCTTATTGTGGCAGGGGCACGCCCACCGTCGGGCGCAAGTGCGAGGCGGGGCTTGCCTGGACCGCCACGAATTGTCCCGACGCCACAACGATCGTCACCGTGCCCGGCGACACGCCGTTCATTCCTGACGATCTCGTCAGCCGCTTGACCGACGCAGGCGCCGTGGCTGTGGCGCGCACGGAGGAGGGCGTACATCCAGTCGTGGGCTATGGCCGCTCGCCATGGCGGGCAATCTCTAGGTGGCGCTGGCGAACGGTTTACGCAGGGCGAGCCGGTGGGCCGAGATGCAAAACGCTGCGGAAGTCTTCTTCCCGCCCGTCGAGATCGGGGGCAGGACAGTCGACCCGTTCTTTAAGATCAATCGTCCGGAAGATCTCGCCGAGGCCGAGGCTCTGTTAGCGGCGGAAGCTGACTCCTAAGCCAATTTGCCTTGGAGCGTGCCCTTGACGCGATGGGCGTGGGTGAACACTTCGAATCCATCTTTCCGGGCGATGGCGATCAGCGTCATGCCGCAGGCGTCGGCCATGCGGACGGCGAGTGCAGTCGGCGCCGACACCGCGGCGATGATGGTCGCGCCGATGGCGGCGGATTTCTGCACCATCTCGATGGAGACGCGGCTCGTCAGTACGATGAGGCCTTGTTCTGCGGTGGCGCCATCGCGGGCGAGCGCCCCCGCGAGCTTGTCGAGCGCATTGTGTCGACCGACATCCTCGCGCACCACTACGAGGTTTCGTGCCGGGTTCCAAAAGCCGGCAGCATGTACGGCTCGCGTCTCGCGGTTGAGTTCCTGCTCGGGAGAAAGAGACTGGACGGCGGTCATGATCTGGTTCGCCGTCAACGCGGGCCCTTCGCTGACTTTGGGGGGCGGACACATCGCCTCTTCGAGGCTTTCGATGCCACAGAGGCCGCAGCCCGTGGGACCGGCCAGCTTGCGCCGCCGTCCCAGAAACTCGGTGGCGTCTTTCGCCTTGAGCCAAAGCCGAAGCTCGATGCCGACCTTTTCCTCGACGATTTCGATCTCCTCGATGGCGTCGATCGACGAGACGACCCCCTCAGTCAGGGCAAAACCGATGGCGAAATCCTCAAGGTTCTGGGGCGTCGCCATCATCACCGCGTAGGAGGCGGTGTTGAAGGTGAAGGCGACTGCGGTTTCCTCGGGAATCGAACGTTCACCCTCGACAGCGCCGGTGGCGCGCCAGATGGAGCGGGGAACGCGGATGACGGGTTGTGGCATGGGCTCAATTCGCCTCAGCGTGGCTCTAGGCCGGGGACCGAGAATCACCTTTAAATAGGTCAACGGCCAAAAGGATCAATGGCATCGCTTCTGCCACCGGGATTGTCCTCCGCTAAACCGGCCTATGGCTAGGCTTAGGGAATGCCCGGCAGCGCAGATGACACAGAAAGAGTATACTGCACGCTTTATTCGTAAATTGCGTCGCCTGGCGAGTTGGCTGCCCGCTCGCCGGCGCCCCAATAGCGGCGGCACAGGGAGGTCAATACTATGGCTGCAGCCATCACGCAAAAGGACCAGTCCAGCATCTGGTGGGTATTCTTGCTGGAGGGGATCGCGTCACTCATCTTCGGCGCCCTGCTTCTAACGTCCCCCGCGGCGACCTTGGTCGCGCTTGTCATCTTCCTCGGCTTCTACTGGCTCTTCGTCGGCGTGCTCGAATTGGTCCGCGTCTTCGTTGACGACTCCGTACCGTGGTACTGGTCGCTTCTTATTGGTGTCGTTGGCATCGTCGCCGGCCTCATCGTGCTCAAGCATCCACTGTTCGCGGCAGTCGCCTTGCCGACGGCGCTGGTGGTCTGGCTCGGCGTGGCCGGTCTCGTCATCGGCGTGTTCTCGATCATCGCCGGTTTCACCGGGGGCGGCATCGGCTCGTTCGTCTTCGGCGTCATAAACTTCGTCATCGGCCTGATCCTGCTCGGTTCGCCAATGGCCGCGGCAATTGCCGTTCCGTTAGTCTTCGGAATTCTGCTGTTGATCCAGGGCGTGGTGCTCATCGTCTGGGCCTTTCGCGTCAAGAGTTGAAGCGGAAGCGCAAAAGACCGCGAACCCTAGGCGTTGGTCTTAGGGTCGCCGTCGACGACAATGCGCTCGGGGGACAGCAGCTCAAGCTGTCCCCCGGCGTCAACTACCAGGGTGTGGATGTAGAAGGTGGTCGGCATGTCGTTGGTCGCTTCCATCACAGGCGAGGGCGCCGAGACGATTGGCAGGCCCGCACATTCTCCCATCCAGTCGATATGCCGGTGACCGTGCATCAGGATCACGCGTCCCGCCAATGGCTGCAGACTGCGGATAAACCAGTTGCCGTTGATGAGCGCGGTGCCGATGCGCTCCGACAGCGCCCGCGCCGCCCACGGATACTCGATCACATGATGATGCAGGGCGATGATCCAGCAGGCCTTGGGGTAGGCCTCGCAGGCGATCTCGATCCCGCGCACCTGCTCCGCCGAGACCATGCCAAGAGCATTGGTGAAGGAGAAATGCGTGTCGGCATTGGAGTTCAGGAGAATGATGCCGAGACCGTCCTCGTGACCGGGCGGCACCACCATGGGAAAGGACTTGGTCCAGACCTCTCCCAGCGCGCTAGAGAATATCGGTCGTGCCTCATCGGCGAAAAGCTGCATGTCGGCGATGTGGGACTCCAAAGACTTTTCGAGAGTCACGCCGAGGCGGCCGCTTTCCAAATCAACCACTTGAACGCGCGGACCTTGGACGGTGTTCATGGCCGACAGAGCTCGGATCTGCCGCAGACGTCTGTCCGGGCTTGTGGGCAAGTCCATGCGCGCCGGGTTGGATCGGTCGATGATGTTCAGGTCGTGGTTGCCCGGCAGCATCAGAACGCGCTCAGCCAAGCGCGGATGACCATCCAAGATATCGAAAAATTCCACCCACTCAGTCGAAATGCCGGCGTCGGTCATGTCACCGGTGATCAGGATGAGGTCGAGAGGCGCCTCGGCGTCGATCTCCTCAATCTGCGTGAACAGGCGCCGTAGCCGCTCATTGCCCTGGGCCCCGGACCTGCCGCTCTCGACGCGAAAGCCATAGCGCTCGGCGACGATATGAATGTCCGACAAATGGACGATGCGCCATCTGCGGTCCTTCACCTTCGTCTTGGAGAACTCTTTTAGGCTGCGCGGCTGAGACATGGTGGCGTCGGCCAGCCCCCAGACCAATGCGGCGACAGCAAAATAGGCGGCGATCAGTACTACGCTGTTGGCCAAAGCTACCGGCACGACATCTCGCCAGTTGGTCACGTCCGAGGCCTTGCCGAAGAGATGCGCGCTCGGCCAGACGAGCCACAACACCAAAACAGCGAGGCCGCAGACGAGGATGCCTGCTACGGCCGCACAGGCGGCGCGCAGACGGGCGCGGGTTGTATCGCTGGCATGGGCCGCGAATAGCTTCTCGGCGAAGTGGCGCAAGATTTCGCGGGCCGCGGCGTAGCCAGGCTCGACGACGATGGAGTTGAGAGCCCAAAAGTTCTTCTCGACCAGACGCAGCAGCGTACGCCAGCCGTACCAGCCGAGCGCGATGAGGGCGCAAAACAGAACCGCCGACCAAATGCAGATAAAGGCCGCGGTGAGTTTGTCGGTGACAATCCCGAGCCACGAGGTGACGGCGATCGGCGCCAACCCGAGCAGAAGGCCAGGGACGACCAAGAGAAGGACCCAGGCCAGGATCAGCTTCGGTAGGCTGATCTCGACGAGCAGGCTGCCCGCGAGGGACAGCATTGAGCGGCGCTTCGTGCTGGAGGCATCGTCTTCGATATCGCCCAGGCGCGGATCGACGATCGGCGGGGCGCTCGGTCCGTTCTGCTGGCGCTCGCGGGTCATCGGTGGCTGGGCTCGATTTCCTATAGGGTGAGGCGACGGGCGGCGCAGAGCTTCGCCGATGGGGACCGGCGGCGCTAGGTTTTTCGTGTCTTTGCCACGGAAGTCGACGGGCTACGCGGGGTCGGCTATTAGGCTAAAGTTGAAGTCGCAATTTTCACACGGAGCTACGGCATGAATTTGCAGTTTCGGGTAGCGCGCCCGGCGGCGATTGCCCTGGCGGCGGCGCTGTTGACCGTCCCGAATTTGGCGGCTGCCAAGGATAAAAACCCTCAGCCGTGCACCGAGGACGCCATGCTTGTCTTCGACGCGTCAGGCTCCATGGCCGGTAGTCTGGCCGAAGGCATGGGTGCCAAAATCCGGCGCATCGACGAGGTGCGCAAAGCCCTTGCTCAGGCTTTGCCGGCCGTCACGCATTTCCGCCGTATCGGTCTCATCACCTATGGGCCGGGCCCCTATCAGCAATGCAATGTCGATCTAAATTTTAAACCCATACCGAATGCGACGAAGCGCATCATGGATCAGGTGAGCGAGTTGAACCCGGCGGGCAAGACGCCATTGACCCAAGCCGTGGAACAGGCCGCGGAGGTTCTCGATTTTAGGAACAAGCCAGGCACCGTCGTCGTGCTGACCGACGGGGAGGAAACCTGCGATGGCGCGCCGTGTGATCTCGGCAAGATGCTGCGCGCGGACGGCGTGCAAATGACCGTCCACGTCATCGGTTTCCGTATTACGGCTTTCTGGACAGGCGCGCAGAGTGCGCTCGACGTGAGATGCCTCGCCGAGGAGAGTGGCGGGCAATACATCGAGGCGGAGAATCGAGAGGAGCTGGTCGCGGCGTTCGAGAAGACGCTTGGCTGCCCCATGATGTCCCAACTGTCTCGGCCATTGGCTAGCCTGACCCGTTAGCCTCTAGCCCCAAGAGGTTTAGCCTCAAAAGGCTTAGCCCCATGGACCGCGCTGGCGCTCGACCTGAAACGCGCGGTAGCGCGGCGGCTGAAACAACTCCACGTCGCGCTTCTTGAACAACGGCACGAGCGCCATGCCGGCGACGAACCCGCCCACATGGGCCCAGAAGGCCACGCCCGCCTCGCCCGAGTTCGAAAAGGCGGCGCTCACCAACTGCATCAAGAACCATAAGCCCAGCACGATTAGAGCGGGCAAGTGCATCATGGTCACGAAGATGCCGAGAAAGATCACTGTGCGCACGGTGGCGCGTGGGTGCAGCAAAAGATACGCGCCGAGCACGCCTGAGATGGCGCCGCTCGCGCCCACCATGGGGATGGTTGAGCCGGGACTGACGAAGGCCTGAGCCAACGCTGCGGCGACCCCGCAGACGAGATAGAAAATCAGATAGCGGGCATGTCCCATGGAATCCTCGACATTGTCGCCGAAGATCCAGAGGAACAGCATGTTGAAGCCAAGATGCAGCCAGCCACCATGCATGAACATCGACGTGAACACCGTCGACCATGCCGGCACGGCTGTGAGTTCGGGATCAAGCGCGGCGGCACCAAGCAGGCGAGCCGGAATCATGCCGAACTCATAGATGGCGATCTCTCCGCCGCTCGCCCCGAGTG
>JAGPVD010000135.1 GCA_018067145.1 Methyloceanibacter sp. | reverse complement strand
TTTCCCGTTGGCGCAATCGGCAGGTGCGGCCTCGGAAGTGTCGCGCACGATTCTGGAGCGGACCGATATTCCAGGGACCAACGACAAGTTACGGCTGACGCTACTAATGGCTGAGCTGGTCGGCGAGGTCTTCGAGAAATTTCATGCAAGCCTCGATCTGCGCGATGGACACGAATTCGTCCGCTGCATGTGCTTGCGCGATGTCGCCAGGCCCGCAGATCACCGCGGGACATCCGGCCTTCTCGAATAGCCCTGCTTCCGTCGCATAGGACACAGCTTCTGCGCGGTTCGCGCCGGTCAGCGCGAGCGCAAAGGCCACGGCATCTGAATTGGGCGCGGCGATGAAAGCCGGCACCGAGGTCTGGGTTTCTGTCTCGATTGCCGCGTTTTCGGCGAGCTTGCGCATCTTCGGCAGCAAATTCCTCTCGGCGAAAGCTGCGAGATCGCGTGCTGCCTCGCCAGCGGGGGCGGTTGGCAGACCGCGAACCTGCCAGGAAAATTCGCAGGTTTTTGGCACAATATTCGTCGCCGTGCCGCCGTCGATCGTGCCGACGCTCACTGTGGAGTAAGACGGCTCGAAACGCGGGTCGTTTTCAGTCGTGGCGTTTTTCTCAGCCGCCCGGTCGATCTCGCCAATCAACTCCGCCGCCACGGAGATCGCATTGACGCCGAGCGCCGGCAGGCTCGAATGCGCCTCTTTGCCCGTCACTCTGGTGCGGTAGACGTCGATGCTCTTATGAGCGTCGATCACCGTCATGCTTGTGGGTTCGCCGACGATCACGGCGCGAGGCCTTGGCAAGTCGGCGCCAAGCCGCTCGATCATCGGCTGCACGCCGGTGCAGCCCACCTCCTCGTCATAGGAGATGAGGATATGGATTGGCTCTTTCAGATTGCGCGATTTGAACAGCGGCACCGCGGCGAGCACGCAGGCGATGAAGCCCTTCATGTCGCAAGTGCCCCGGCCATAGAGCTTGCCGTCGCGCTCGGTCAGGCGGAAGGGGTCGCTGGTCCAGTTCTGCCCTTCGACCGGCACGCAGTCGCTGTGACCAGAAAGCCCCACGCCGCCGTCGCCTTCGCCAATCATGGCATAGAGGTTCGCCTTTTCCCCGTCTGCTGACGCGACCAGCGTCGAGGCGATGCCGTGGCCATCGAGATGGTCTTGGACGAAGCCGATCAGCGCCATGTTGGACTTGGCGCTCGTGGTGTCGAAACCCACGAGCTTGGCCAGCAGGTCTGTCACGTTGGTGGTCGCGTTTTCAGGCGGCATGACAAGTACAATTCCTTGATCGCTCAACCCTTCGCCGAAGTCAGTGCCTGGTCAAGATCGGCCCCAAGGTCGCCGGCATCCTCTAGCCCAATCGACAAGCGGACCGTGTTGTCGAAGATGCCAAGCTCGGCGCGTGTCTCATCGGTCAACCGCTGATGTGTTGTCGTTGCCGGATGAGTGGCGAGGCTCTTGGCATCGCCAAGATTATTGCTGATCCGGAAAATCTCCAGCGCGTTCATGATTTCAAACGCAGCCGCCTTGCCGCCCTTGACCTCGAACGCAACCATCGGACCACCGTCCTTCATCTGCCGCTTGGCGAGTTCGTGTTGGGGATGATCTCCCCGGCCCGGATAAAATACCCGCGCCACTTCGTGGCGCTCCCCGAGGAAGTCGGCGATCTTGGCAGCCGTCTCGTTATGCCGCGCCACGCGCAAGGGCAGCGTCTCCAGGCCTTTGAGCATGACCCAGGCATTGAATGGGCTCAGCGATGGACCGGTGTGTTTCAGGAAAGTGTGCAAGCTTTCGTCAATGAACTCGGCAGGCCCCAGCACGACGCCGCCGAGGCACCGGCCCTGGCCGTCGATATGCTTGGTGGCTGAGTAGACGACGATGTCGGCACCCAACGCAATTGGCCGCTGGCCAAGCGGCGTGGCGAACACATTGTCGACGATCGTGAGCGCACCTGCCTTTCTGGCGATCGCTGTCACGGCCTCGATATCGACCAATTCGAGCACGGGATTGGTTGGCGTCTCGAAGAAGAAGGCGCGCGTGTTGGATTGGACCGCAGCCTCCCAAGCGGCCAGGTCGCGCCCATCGATCAGGGTCGAGGTGATGCCGTATCGCGGCAGCAGGTCCTCAACGACGTAGCGGCAGCTGCCGAACAGCGCTCGCGCCGAGACCACATGATCGCCGGCCTTCAGATGACAGAGCAGCGAAGCCGCCACTGCCGCCATGCCGCTCGCGGTGCCGCGCGCCGCCTCCGCCCCCTCCAGGGCGCACATGCGGGCTTCGAACATGGAGACGGTCGGGTTGGCGTAGCGGCTATAGACATAGCCGTCCTCGTCGCCCCTGAAGCGGGCCTCGGCTTGCTCGGCGCTATCATAAACATAGCCCGAGTTGACGAAGATTGCCTCGGATGTCTCGCCGAAGCTGCTGCGCAGCGTTCCCTCATGCACGAGCTGCGTGGCGGGTTGCCAGGCGGCGCGGCGAGTTTTTTCGTCCTTTGCGGCCATGACGAAATACTCCTCGACCTTTTTTGCGGGGCCGGGCACACAAAAAAACCCGGACTTTGGCTACCGCCAAATGACCGGGATCGGCTGAAATGCCTCGCACGGCCTTTTAGCGAATTATTTTACGTGGCTGCAAGCCGACCGGCCAAATCACCACGGGAACGGGATTAATGTCCCCGGCAAGCCCCCCCGTCAAGCCCGCTTGCAGACTCAAGCCTTGGAGGGCAGGGCAATGCCAAGCCGTTCTGCCACCCGCCGGGCCGTCACCTCGCGCCGGGCCATGATCTCGGCGGCGGACTCCCGCACCCGTGCGACCGCCTCGGGCGGGGCCGTCTCCGGCGACCCGGCGTTGAAAGGGGGCTCCGGCGCATATTGCATATAGAGCTGGATGGTTTCGGCGGCCTCGTCGCCCCGCAGCATGGCGGCTACCCGCAGCGCCCCATCAATGCCGGCGGTGACCCCGGCGGTGCAGACCAGATTGCCGTCGACTACCACGCGCTCCTCCGCTGGGGTGGCGCCGAAATAAGGCAGGAGATGCAGCGCGGTCCAATAAGTCGTTGCCCGCCGCCCTTGGAGCAGCCCGGCCGCGCCGCAAATGAGCGCACCGGTGCAGACCGAAAAGACGATTTTCGCGCCCGCCGCTTGGCGCCGGACCCAATCCAGCACCGCCTCGTCTTCCATCAGCGCCTCTTGCCCAGGGCCTCCAGGGATATGCAACACGTCGAGCTGCGGCGCCTTGCTCAAGGTCGCCTCCGGGGTGAGCTGCAAGCCCTTCACGTCCCACACGGGCTCAAGACTCGTGCCATAGATGCGGTAGGTCGAGTTGGGGATGCGGATCAGCACCTCGAATGGGCCGGTGAGATCGATCTGATCGAGCCCATCGAATAGGAGGGAGCCGATCTTCAGGGGCTGGTCTTCAGGGCTCATAGGGAGGCATTCTTCCAAGGGGCGTTGGCGGCTAGCAGGCCTCACCCCATGTGAATCCGGGGGAGAAGGCCGAGCTTAGGGTGACCGAAGCCCACACAAATGCCAAGAAGATCGACCATGAGCCATTCTGACCCGCTTTTTGAGGCGCTTCCCGAGGACCCTCCCGCAGCCACGGCGGGTCGCGCCCTCACGCGCACCGGTATTCTGCCGAGCCAAGCGATCCGCGCGCTGATGGCTGCCGATGAGATCGCGGGCATGGTCGAGATCGAAGACGCTCAGATCCAGCCGGCAAGCCTCGACCTTAGGCTCGGCAAAGTGGCCTACCGCATTCGCGCGAGCTTCCTGCCCGGCACCAAGGCGACCGTGCAGGACAAGCTCGGGGGGCTCACGTTCCATGAGATCGACCTCACTAAAGGGGCGGTGCTTGAGGCGGGCTGCGTTTATCTCGTGCCTTTGCTTGAGCACTTGAAGCTGCGGCCCACCATTGCTGCCTTCGCCAACCCGAAAAGCTCTACCGGCCGCCTCGACGTGTTCACCCGGCTTATTGGCGACCGTCAGGAATGTTTCGATGCCGTGGAGGAAGGCTATTCTGGGCCGCTCTACGCTGAGATTTGTCCGCGCACATTCTCCATCAAGGTCCGCACCGGTTCGCGCCTCAACCAAATTCGCTTCCGCCGCCGCGTCAGCCAGCAGATCGATGCCGACCGGCCAGGCCGCGTGGATGATAGGCGCTTGCGCGCCATCCACTCCGACGTCGGTCTGGTGGAGGGCGATGTGGCCATCCGCGATGGGCTGAATTTGCGGATCAGCCTGGCGCCCGTGGCACCCTCGGGGCGCATCGGCTATCGCGCCCGCCGCTATGCTGGTGTGGTCGATGTCGATCGGGTCGGTGAATACGAGGTCGACCAGTTCTGGGAGGAAGTGCATCTCGGTCGCGACCGGCGCTTGGTTCTCGACCCGCACGAGTTCTATATCCTCGCGTCTAAGGAAAGAGTGTCCGTGCCGCCCGAATATGTGGCGGAGATGGCGCCGTTCGATGCCCTGATCGGCGAATACCGTGTGCACTATGCCGGCTTCTTCGATCCCGGCTTCGGTTACACGGAAGGAAAGGCGCCAGGGGCCAAGGCGGTGTTGGAGGTGCGCAGTCTAGACATTCCCTTCATCGTTGAGGATGGCCAAATCGTTGGGCGGCTGGTGTATGATGAACTCACCGACCTGCCTGAGACCCTTTACGGCCAGGGCATTGGCTCGCATTATCAAGCCCAAGGGCTAAAGCTGTCGAAGCACTTCCGCCAGGAGTGACGCGTTTCTAGGGCGCGGTGGCTGCCAAAAGTAAAAAACGAGACCGGGGGGACGACTAGCATGCAGGCGATCACATCCGCTGTGGAATGGCTCAGCTCGGTCGTGTGGGGCGTGCCCATGCTGGTGCTTCTGCTCGGCGTCGGACTTCTCCTGACCTTTGGTTTGCGGTTCCGCACTGTACGGGATCTGCCCCTCGCCTTTGTCCTGTTGTGGCGCGGGCGCGTTCCTGAGGGCAAGGGCGAGATCACCCCCTTCAATGCGCTGATGACCGCGCTCGCCGCGACCATCGGTACGGGCAATATCGCCGGCGTGGCCACGGCAATCTTCATCGGTGGGCCGGGCGCCGTGTTCTGGATGTGGATGACGGCGCTGGTCGGCATGGCCACGAAGTTCGCCGAGGCCGTATTGGCCGTGCGCTACCGCGAAGTCGATGATCGCGGCAGATATGTCGGCGGCCCGATGTATTACATCAAGAACGGGCTCGGGAAGAACTGGGCGTGGCTTGGCGCCTGCTTCGCGTTGTTCGCGGGGCTAGCGGGATTCGGCATCGGCAATACGGTGCAGGCAAACTCCGTCGCCGACGCTCTGGAGGCCTCTTTTGGCGTTCCGTTCTGGGTGACGGGCGTCGTGCTGGCGATCTGCGTAGGCACGGTGCTTGTCGGCGGCGTTCAGTACATCGCCGCTGTCGCCGGCAAGCTCGTCCCGTTTATGGCGATTTGTTATATCGGCGCCGGCCTAGTGGTCATCGGGCTGAACATCGAGGCGGTGCCAGCCGCCTTCCGGTTGATCTTCTCCCATGCCTTCTCGCCCATCGCGGCGACCGGTGGCTTTGCCGGCGCGGCCGTGTGGGCGGCAATCCGCTTCGGTGTGGCGCGCGGCGTGTTCTCTAACGAAGCGGGGCTCGGCTCGGCGCCAATCGCCCACGCTGCCGCCGAGTGTAAAGGCCCGGTCAGCCAGGGCCTCCTCGCCATGCTCGGCACGTTCATCGACACCATCGTCATGTGTTCGTTCACTGCCTTGGTGATCCTGACCACGGGCGCCTGGACGAGCGGTAGGAACGGCGCGGAGTTGACGGCCTACGCCTTTGAGTCGGCGCTGCCGGGCGTGGGCGGTCACATTACGTCCATCGCGCTCGCGGTCTTCGCCTTCACCACCTTGCTTGGCTGGAGCTATTACTGCGAACGGTCTTGGCAATATCTCCTGGGCACGAAGGTCATCATTCCGTTCAGGATCGTGTGGTCGCTGGCACCAATTGTCGGCGCGACCGTCAAACTCAGTTTCATCTGGCTGCTCGCCGACACGCTCAACGCGCTCATGGCGATCCCGAATCTGATTGCCCTGGCGCTGCTGAGCCCGGTGGTGTTCTCCGTCGCCCGCGAGTTCTTCAAGACGCGCGGAAAGTCGGAGAACAACCCGTTCTGAGGCGAAGGTGTCAGGTGCGGGCCTGGAGATAGGTGACCAGGTCGTCGAGATTGCGCCCCATGCCATCGGTTTGGACGCCAAGCTTCTCTGACGGCAGCCCTAAGCGGTTCACCCAGAAGGTCTCGTAGCCGAACCATTTGGCGCCGGCCATATCCCACCCCGCGAACGGGACGAACAAAATTCTATCGACGGGCACGTCGAAAGCGTCCGTCACCATGCGGTAGGTGTTCGGGTCGGGCTTGAACGTCCCGATGAAATCGGTGCTCAAGACCTGTTCGAAATAGCCTTCCAGGTCCGAGTTCTCGATTCCCGACTGCAACATTTTGGGCGTGAAGTTCGACAGGAAGCCGAGGCGACGCCCGCTATCCCGTAGCTTGTCGAGGGCGGCGCGCGCGTCTGGCCAAGGCCTTAGGCCGAGATAGGTGTTCATGATTTCGTCGGCCTGCTGCCCCGTGAACTCAACCTTGAGCGCCTCGGATGCGTAGTCGAGCGCATCCCGCGTGACCTTCCAGAAGTCTTCGTATTCTGCAGCCGCCGTGCGCAGCCACGTATATTCGAACTGCCGTGTGCGCCAGAGATCGCCGAGCGCCTTGCCGCGTCCCGGCACCATCTTCTCCAGGCCAGCGAAGATCGGGCGCGGGTCGAAGATCGGAAACGCGTCGAAGGCGACCACTTCGATCGTCTCTGCCGCCGCCGCGCGTGGTGTGCGGATCGCCGTGGCGGCTAGGGTCGTTGCCGCCAGGCCAAGCGTGTCGCGTCGTGTGAATGGCATGGATGCGTCTTTCGCTTGGTTAGGTTGTGCAGGCGCCGCCGCCCAGCACACAAAACTTCGAGCAGTGAGGGTGGCAGAGCTTGACCGCGCCATGGTCGAACATGCCGCCGTTGGCGTGGGTGGCCTCGGCTAAACTCGTTCCCATTTCGAAGGCGGGGTCATAGGGCAGGAGCGTGCAAGGCAGCACAACGGGAGCGTCCGCGCCGCGCCGTTTCACCACCATGCGGCTCGTGGAACACATGACGTCGCCAGGGCTCTTGCCAAGAATGCCCCAGCAGTCCTCGGTGATCTCCGGCACGTCGGCGCGTTCGTCCATTTCGGGAAACAACATGAGCGATGCGCCATCGTCCGCATCGAGCGGCCAGCCATGTGCGGCGATCAGTTCGGCATACCCAATGCGCGCTGCGTCTTCGGTCTCGCCCCAGCAGGTGCGCCCGGCAATAGAGACCGAGAATCCCTCAGCTGCCAGCCAGTCGATCCCTTCAAGGGTCTTGTCGAAGCTACGGGCCCCGCGCTCCTCCTCATGCAACGCCTTTGAGTAATGGTCGAGGCTGATGCGCAATGAGAGTTGGTCGCCATAAGCATCGCGCAACGCCAGAAGCCCGTCGCGGATGTGCGGGCGCAGCAAGGGCTGCATGGCGTTGGTCAGCACCAGCGCGGAGAGGCCGCGCGAAAGCGTGTCTTCGAGCATCCCCAGCATGTCCGGGTTCATGAACGGCTCGCCGCCGGTGAAGCCGATCTCTGTGACAGGCAAGCGGTCCCGCGCAATCTCGTCGAGATAGGCAGCCACTTCGCCGCGAGTAATATAGGCGAGCTGGTCGTTGGTCGGGCTCGACTCGATGTAGCAATTGCGGCAGGCGATATTGCAGAGGCTTCCGGTGTTGATCCAAAGCGTCTGCAAAGCGCTTAAACTAACACGCGCACGCCGCTCACCCGTGGCGGTCAGGTCGGGTTCAGCGAATTTGGCGTGCCTCAGCAACAGCGCGGCGTCAGTCATGGAAGCCCTCCAGCCCCGGCATTAACAAGGGCCTTTGTAGCAACCGCAAGAGCGTGAGGCTTCACCAGTGCGTGAAGCCAACGTGCTTTGCTGCGGCTTCGCTTCGTTGTAAATTGCCAGAATCGCGGGTGTAGCTCAGTGGTAGAGCAGTAGCTTCCCAAGCTACGGGTCGTGGGTTCGATCCCCATCGCCCGCTCCAACTATTTCAATGACTTGGGCGACAAAGGTGCCGCCCTCGAAAACCGCATGTCCGCGGAATGTCCGTGTAAAACGTTCGGCGTGCGTTCTCGGCGTGACTCTCGACCAGCGTACTGCACAATCGAAAACTTGGACGTTCTGGGCATGCCGGCCTTGCCGCCGACGCCCGTCACTTCACAAGGTGGCCCGAGGAGAAGAGATGTTGTGTTTTCGTCATTGGGGCATGACATGACCGGCAAGCGTTGAGATCCTTGTTCAAACGCTCACCTTCAGGCGAGAAGATCGCAAAGTCCCAATCGCCATTCCGCAAATCTTCCGGGAGGGCGGCACCCCAGCCTTGACCTTTCTCCATGACCGCTATTGCGGCCAGCTTGTCGCGAACGCGGCGGCCTAGGGAGCTCTCGATAACATTGCCATCCTTGTCCTTCTTGGCCTTGTAGACCTCCCCAACGATCACAGACCCATACGGCAGTTCTTTTCCCTCGTTTGCGGCCTCAATAGCAGCGTCGTTCGCGAACAGTCGTATGATCTGATCCTCATTTTGCACTCGGTCGAGGCTCAGATAGTTGTAGAACTTCGTGCTGTAGTCGGCGGGAAACGAGATTCGCTCGTCATCGGCGAGGGCGACACTTGCGACGATACCAAGCCCCAAAGCCGCGGCGAAGGCCTTGCCAATCATGGATTTTTCCCCCTATCGAAAGCCGAGATCGTTTCTTTGAGTTAGACTGACCTCGTTGCCAGCATGGCACATCAGGTCACGATAAAGGAAGGCAGCCAGACGTTGGATTGAGCTCGCGTCTAGACCTTCGGTGTGTACCAAATCGGCGAGGTGTAGGCGCGTTCTTGGGTCGAGGTCGGTGCGCC
>JAGPVD010000129.1 GCA_018067145.1 Methyloceanibacter sp. | reverse complement strand
CCGCTTCGCCGGTCCGCGGATTGCGACCGACCGACGCCTTGCGCTGCGCGACCTGGAAATTACCAAAGCCAACGATGCGCACAGTGTCCTGCTCGCTCAGGGCCCTTTCGATATTCTTGAACAATGCGTCCACGGCCTTCTCAGCCGCGTCTTTCGACAGTTCGGATTCTTTAGCCACTTGGGCAACGAGTTCAGCTTTGTTCACGGGTCTCCATCCTTTCGCTTGGCCCCCATCGTCGGGATCAGTTCAACCCTCGAGGCCGCTTTGGGTACGCTCTGATTCGAAACTACTGCATTATGACTGGAGCAAAAAACGCGCAAAATCAACAAATATGGCCGATTCTGTGCACAAGGTAGGTCCACGCGATTAAGGCAAATCGACGGCACGATTTGCCGAAGCAGTTCTCAGTGGGCTGTCAGGCCCGTCGATGCCTCTTCCTTAGCGGCAACGACCTGAGCTGCTCCTCCTCCCTCCTCCTCCCAGGCGATCGGCTGGGGCGGGTGCGTGAAGGCGATTTTCAGAACCTCATCCATATGCGAAACAGGAATAATTTCGAGCGTATTCTTAAGAGAATCTGGTATCTCCTTGAGATCTTTAGCGTTTTCTTCTGGAATCATCACGGTCTTGATGCCCGCGCGAAGGGCTGCAAGCAGCTTCTCCTTGAGGCCCCCGATGGGCAGAATCCGACCACGAAGGGTGATTTCGCCGGTCATGGCGACCTCGCGCTTCACGGGAACTCCAGTCATCAGCGAGATGATCGCCGTCGCCATGGCGACGCCGGCCGACGGTCCGTCCTTCGGAGTCGCGCCCTCGGGCACATGAACGTGGATATCTCTCTTTTCGAAGAGTGGCGGCTCGATGCCAAAATCGACGGCTTTTGACCGAACATAGGCATTCGCGGCCTGAATCGATTCTTTCATGACATCGCGCAGATTGCCGGTGACGGTCATCTTGCCCTTGCCCGGCATCATCACGCCTTCGATGGTCAGAAGCTCGCCGCCGGCCTCGGTCCAGGCAAGGCCTGTGACCACGCCGACCTGATCTTCAAGTTCAGCTTCGCCGTAACGGTATTTCGGGACGCCGAGATAGTCCTCGAGATTCTTGAGTGTGATCCGGACGGACTTCTTCTTCGTGGTCAGCAGCTCCTTCACTGACTTCCGTGCGAGCTTGGCGATCTCCCGCTCAAGATTGCGGACACCGGCCTCGCGGGTGTAGCGGCGGATCATCTCTTTGAGCGCATCGTCATCGAGGGCAAACTCATCGGCCTCAAGACCGTGATTCTTGATCTGCTCGTCCAACAGATGGCCCCGGGCGATCTCGACCTTCTCGTCCTCGGTGTAACCGGCAAGACGAATGATCTCCATCCGGTCCATCAAGGGCAGCGGGATGTTGAGCGTGTTCGCGGTCGTCACGAACATCACATTGGACAGGTCGTAGTCGACCTCCAAATAGTGGTCGTTGAATGTGTGGTTCTGCTCCGGATCGAGCACTTCAAGCAGGGCCGACGCCGGGTCGCCACGGAAGTCAGCGCCCATCTTGTCGATCTCGTCGAGCAGGAAGAGCGGATTGACCTTCTTGGCCTTCTTCATCGACTGGATCACCTTGCCGGGCATTGAGCCGATATAGGTGCGCCGATGACCGCGGACCTCAGCCTCGTCGCGCACGCCGCCAAGGCTCATGCGCACGAACTCACGGCCCGTCGCGCGAGCGATGGACTTGCCGAGCGAGGTCTTGCCAACGCCAGGCGGCCCAACCAAGCACAGGATAGGGCCCTTCAGCTGGTTGGTCCGGTTCTGCACCGCGAGATATTCGACGATACGATCCTTGACCTTCTCGAGTCCGTAATGGTCCTCGTCGAGGATTTTCTGCGCGTCCTCGAGATTGCGCTTGATGCGGCCTTTGACTCCCCACGGGATCTGCACCAGCCAATCGAGATAGTTCCGAACGACGGTAGCCTCAGCCGACATAGGGCTCATCTGGCGCAGCTTCTTCAGCTCGCCGACGGCCTTTTCGCGCGCCTCGCGGGATAGCTTGGTCTTCTCGATCTTGTGCTCGAGCTCGGCGAGATCGTCCCGGCCTTCCTCGCTGTCACCGAGTTCCTTCTGGATCGCCTTCATCTGCTCGTTCAGGTAATACTCGCGCTGCGTCTTCTCCATCTGACGCTTAACGCGGCTCCTGATCTTGCGCTCGACCTGAAGGACCGAGATCTCACTCTCCATAAGAGTGAAGACACTCTCCAGCCGTTCGGAGACCGTGGTGATCTCTAGGATCTGCTGCTTCTCGGCAATCTTGACGGCGAGATGCGAGGCGATGGTGTCGGCGAGCTTGGAATAGTCCTCGATTTGGCTCGCGGTTCCGAGCACCTCCGGCGAGATCTTTTTGTTCAGCTTCACATAGCTCTCGAACTGGGACACGACCGAGCGTGCGAGCGCCTCGATCTCCTCTTCGGAGCCGAGTGCCTCGTCGACGGGCTCAGTCTCCGCCTCGAAATAATTCTCATTGTCCGTGTAGCGCGTGATGGTGGCGCGGCGCGTCCCCTCAACCAGCACCTTCACGGTGCCGTCGGGGAGCTTCAGCAGCTGCAGCACGGAGGCGAGCGTACCCATCTCGTAAATGCTGTCAGGGGTCGGCTCGTCGTCGCTGGCATTCTTCTGGGCGACAAGCAAAATCTCTTTGTCCGTGCGCATCACCTCTTCGAGCGCCGCGATTGATTTCTCGCGGCCGACGAAGAGCGGCACGATCATGTATGGGAAGACAACGATGTCACGGAGCGGCAGCACCGGATAAAGCTCAGGCGCGCCTGCTGTGATCTCGGACGGGATCGGCTCAGTCGTCATAATAAGTCCGTCGCTTTCTTTTGGGCGGCACCAATGGCCGCAAATCGCCTCAATGCCCTTCCCCCAAGGCCAACCACTGGCCTGCAGCAATGTCCCGGCAAAATCGGGGCCAGGAACTGCGGCATGATGGCCAGCCATATAGGGTAAGTGGCAATCGGCAATGCCGCCGTCAAGCTGAATTCCAACCAATTTGAGTGGGATTCGGCCTTCCCATCAAGCGGGGAATGGCGGTTATTGGTCAGGCGCTCGAGCCGAGCTCCTCTTGGCGCTCAGAGTAGATTCGCAAGGGCCGGGCGTTGCCTTCCACCACTTCTGCGCTAATCACGACCTCTTCGACGCCTTGCATGCTGGGTAGCTCGAACATGGTATCGAGCAAGATGCCCTCCATGATCGACCTCAAGCCACGAGCGCCGGTTTTGCGTTCGATTGCCTTCTTGGAAATGGTGCGGAGCGCCTCATCAGCGAATGAGAGCTGCACGTCCTCCATCTCAAACAGGCGCTGATACTGCCGGACCAGAGCGTTCTTGGGCTCGCCCAGGATGCGCATCAGCGACCCTTCGTCGAGATCGTCGAGAGTGGCAAGCACCGGGACACGGCCGATGAATTCTGGGATGAGGCCAAATTTGAGCAGATCCTCGGGCTCAATGCCTCTGAGGACGTCGCCAGTGCGGCGCTCATCGACAGATTCCACGTTGGCGCCAAAGCCGATCGAAGCCGACCGGCCACGAGCGGAGATGATCTTCTCAAGGCCAGCAAATGCGCCGCCACATACGAAGAGGATATTGGTGGTGTCGACTTGGAGGAATTCCTGCTGAGGGTGCTTGCGGCCGCCTTGCGGGGGCACCGAAGCAACGGTTCCTTCCATGATCTTCAGCAGAGCCTGCTGCACGCCCTCGCCCGACACATCCCGCGTGATCGACGGGTTGTCGGACTTGCGGCTGATCTTGTCGACCTCGTCGATATAGACGATGCCGCGCTGAGCCCGCTCGACATTGTAGTCGGCGGCCTGCAACAGCTTGAGAATGATGTTCTCGACATCCTCACCGACATAGCCAGCCTCGGTGAGCGTCGTGGCATCGGCCATGGTGAACGGCACGTCGAGAATGCGGGCAAGCGTCTGGGCGAGCAACGTCTTGCCGCAACCCGTGGGCCCGATCAGAAGAATGTTAGACTTGGCGAGCTCGACGTCGGAGTTCTTGCCGGCGTGGTTCAGCCGCTTGTAGTGGTTGTGGACCGCCACGGACAGCACGCGTTTGGCGTAGTCCTGGCCGATCACGTAGTCGTCGAGGACGCCACAGATCTCCAAGGGGGTTGGGACGCCGTCCCGCGATTTCACGAGGGAGCTTTTGTTCTCCTCGCGAATGATGTCCATGCAGAGTTCGACGCATTCATCACAGATGAATACGGTCGGCCCCGCGATGAGCTTACGAACTTCGTGCTGACTCTTGCCGCAAAAAGAGCAGTAGAGGGTGTTCTTAGAATCTGTTCCGCTCACCTTACTCATTCTCACTTCCAGTTTTTCTTAAAAGCTACCGGTCACGCCGACAGCCGCCCGCCCGCGCACAAATGGTCCTTTTCACCGACTAGTGTCAGCTTTCCTGTTTGGGACGCGCCTGTCGAGCAATCTCAGCATGCTAGGGCGCTACTGATCAAGGATTGATTAAATCCACCATTTTAGGACGAAAACACGACCCCTGAAGCCTGTTTGGGGCATTTCTCGGCAAATATGACAAGCTCCAAGTCCACAATTTCCAGGCGCCCCGACGGTTCCCATAATTGATGCTCAGAGGCCTCAATTTGCGGGCGAATCCGTCTCTGATTTGTCGCTTGGCGGCTCCCTTTTGGAGATCACCTCGTCGACGAGACCAAAGGTTTTTGCTTCTTCAGCCGTCAGGAAATAGTCGCGGTCCAGCGTCTTGTCGATGGTCTCATAGTCCTGCCCGGTGTGGTGGACATAGACCTCGTTGAGGCGCCGCTTCATCTTGATAATGTCCTCGGCATGCCGCTCGATATCGCTGGCCTGGCCTTGGAAGCCGCCGGAGGGCTGATGCAGCAAGATACGCGCGTTCGGCAGCGAGAAGCGCATGCCCTTCTCGCCGGCACAGAGCAGAAGCGATCCCATGGATGCGGCCTGGCCGATGCACAGCGTGGCCACCGGAGGCCGCACAAACTGCATAGTGTCGTAGATCGCCATGCCCGAGGTCACCACGCCACCGGGCGAGTTGATGTACATGGAAATCTCTTTCTTGGGGTTATCCGCCTCCAAGAACAGAAGCTGCGCGGTGATCAACGAAGCCACGTGATCCTCGATCGGGCCCGTGACAAAGATGATCCGCTCCTTGAGCAGACGCGAATAGATGTCGTAAGCGCGCTCGCCGCGGTTGGTCTGCTCGACCACCATGGGCACGAGGGTGTTCATGTATGTCTCGGCCAAATCGGTCATGGGCGTCCTAAGCTTCCGCCTATTTGGCGGGCGGGGTTAGCGAATCTTAGCCTTCCTCGTACCACATATGGTGGCGAACCCCGAAACGGAAGAGGCCATATTGCCAATTCCTACGGAGCCGCTCCCACGCGATTAGTCGTGCTTGTGATCGTGGTTGTGATCGTGGTTGTGGCCATGATTGTGGCGGCGGCCTTGATCCTCTTCCGCATCGGCGTAGAGCTCCTCGAGCTTGACCTCTTTTTCGGTCACCTTCGCGAGCTCAAGAATGTAATCCACCACTTTATCTTCGAGGATCGGCGCTCTCAGTTCCCCCAGCATCTCGGGGTTGTTGCGGTAGAAGTCGTAGACCTGCCGCTCTTGTCCCGGGAACTGCTTGATGCGCTCGAGCAGCGCCTTGTTCACTTCCTCGTCGGTCGCGGTGATGTTGTTGCGCGAACCGATTTCCGAAAGAAGCAGGCCAAGCCTGACGCGCCGCGCTGAAATGTGCCGATACTCTTCGCGTGCCTTCTCCTCGGTGGTGTCCTCGTCCTCGAATGTCTTCTTGTTTTGCTCGAGGTCCTTGATCACCTGGTCCCAAATGGCCTGAAACTCGTTGTCGACGAGTGTCGGCGGAACCTCGAAGGAATGGCCATCGTTGAGAGCGTCGAGCAGAGACCGCTTCACCTTCTGACGAGAGGCCATGGCGCGGTCTTCCTCAAGGCGGGTCTTGATGGTCTCGCGCATCTGCGCGACCGACTCGACGCCAAGACTCTTGGCGAACTCCTCGTCGAGAGTCGGCGTTTCCGGCGCCGCGACCTCTTTGACCTTCACCGAGAACAGCGCCGTTTTGCCAGCAAGTGAGGCCTCCCCGTATTCCTCGGGGAAAACCCCTTCGATGTTGTGCTCGTCGCCTTCCTTGGCGCCCGTCAGGCCTTCTTCAAAGCCTGGAATGAAGCCGCCGGCGCCAAGTACGATCGGTGCGTCGTCGGCGGTGCCGCCTTCAAAGGCTTTGCCGTCGATTTTACCCACGAAGTCGATGACGACCCGGTCGCCCTTTTTGGCGGCGCCCTTCTTCAGCTTGTAATTTTGGTTGGTGGCGAGAATCCGATCGACGGCTTCGTCGATGTCCTTCTCGGTGATAACCGTAACCGGGCGCTCCAACGTGAGTGTGCTGAGATCCATGACCTCGACCGTGGGCAACACTTCGAAAGAGAGCGTGTAAGCAAGATCGGCCGTGCCGTCGAAGATCTTTTCGATCTCGGTTTCGTCCTCGGGCAGAGAGACCTTCGGCTGGAATGCGGGACGTTCTTCGCGCTCGGACAAGGCCTCGCGGCTGGTGTCGGCCACGGCCTGTTGCAGCACGTCGGACATCACCGAGCGGCCATAGATCTTACGCAAATGCGCTTTCGGCACATGGCCGGGCCTAAAGCCCTTGATTTGCGCTTTGTCTTTGAGCTCATCAAGGCGTGTCGAGAGCCGCTTTTCCAACTCATCGGCGCCGACGACCACCTTTAGTTCGCGGGCCAGACCTTCTGCATTCGTTTCAGTGACATTCATACCTTGTCAATCCATCATCGTTCGGCGCCGTTGCGGCGCGTCTGTCGAAAATCGAACCATCCAACAAAGTTGGTTCCCAACGAGTTGGCTTCCAACCGATTGGTTGGTGCGGGCGGAGGGACTTGAACCCCCACGGCCGAAGCCACCAGAACCTAAATCTGGCGTGTCTACCAATTCCACCACGCCCGCGTTCCAAGGGAAGCCCGCTATAGACGCGCGAGCACCCTGCTCTGCCGGACCATATACACTGGGGATTCTCTGGCTG
>JAGPVD010000127.1 GCA_018067145.1 Methyloceanibacter sp. | reverse complement strand
GCTAAATGGAAGCCGTGGCAGGTTTGTGGTGGGTTGCCGCGAGCAGGAGATCACCCGCCACCCAGCAGACGAGAAGCGTTTGACCGCGGCATGACCGATGCCGCGTGAGGCGCTGGTCAAGACCAGGGTCTTGCGCTCTTCGTTGGGAATGAGGGTCATGACGATAGAGGTTTCAGGCGAGTCGCGCGCAAAAGCGTATTACGGATAGAGGCGGGTCTTGGCCCAGCGGCCGTCCGGGGTCGCACGGCGGAACTCGATCCGATCGTGCAGACGAAATTCGCCGCTCTGCCAAAACTCGATTTCCACGGGGCGGACACGATAGCCATGCCAATAAGCAGGCCGCAATACGTCGCCGCCGGCGAACTCTTCCGTATAGCCCTCGACGGCCTCCTCCAGCGCGGCACGGCTCGCAAGCGGGCGTGACTGACGCGACGCCCAGGCGCCAATGCGGCTTTCCCGATGGCGGGTGGCGAAATAGATATCCGCCTCCGCATCGGTGACAGGCTCAATGGGCCCGCGGATACGGATCTGTCGTCCGAGGCTCTTCCAGTAGAACAGGAGCGCCGCCTTGGGGTTGGCGGCCAACTCCAAGCCCTTGGTGCTTTCGCAATTGGTATAGAAAACGAAGCCGCGCGCGTCGGCGCCCTTCAAGAGAATCATTCGCACATTAGGCATGCCCTCGGCGTCGACGGTGGCGATTGCCATGGCCTCAGGGTTAACCGGCTCGGCACTTTCCGCCTCCGCCAGCCAGCGCCCAAACAAGGCGAATGGGTCCTCTGCGGCAGTAAAATCGCTAACTTCCGGCGCCTTATTGTCCATGTCTCGACTACTCTTTCAGCCTTCCGCCCACTGAATAAAAATCCCGGACAGGCACGTGCATTTACTATTTCCTCACTCTGATAGGCCACGATGGCCTTCGTTGATAGTGGGCGTGGGGGAATACAGTATCCGCGTCAAGTTTGGGGACGAGTTGTTATGCGTACGTTCCATTGGAACGCCCCTGTCATTGGGGTGGGCGCTCTAGTGTTGTCAGTATTGCTGCCCACCCTTTCTCCTCTCAAGGCCGAGGAGACCGGGGCAATTGACGTCGCGGCGGTGGCGAGAAGCCACGAACCGCAAGGTCTCAGAGAACTGCAAGACACCCTTGATCGATCCGACCGGAAGGTCGCGCTGCAAGCACTGCAGATGGCTCTTACCGAGCTTGGCGACGGCGTGACTTTGGTATGGCGCCGTCCGGCCAGCCAGCTAGCGGGCCGAATCAAACCGGTGTCGGCCTTCCGCAACGCCAACGGCCGCATTTGCCGCCACGTCGTCTATTCCCTGGCCCAAGGGGCTCAGGAGAAGAAAATAGAGGGCGTCGCCTGCCGGAAAGACGACGGAAACTGGTCATTCCCAGGCTAAAGGGGTCCCGCATATCTGACTATGAGAGAACGCCTGAAAGCGCCGCTTCCACCTCCGTCGAGGCAAATGGCGAGGACCATGCGGAGCAGGATCGAAGCCTCAGCTTCACGCCGCTGCGCTCCTATGTGACGAGGGCCCAGGCCTGCACCACCGAGGCAGAAGGCGCACCGGCGCTTTCCCTTATTGTTCCGGCGCCCCGCCCTCAGAGCTAGAGCCCACTACGCGATTGGTCTCTAGGGAAAAAAGGCAAAAAGTCCTTCCAGCCTAGCGCCCAGCGCATGTATAAAGCCCCGACTTCTGGCTCGAAGGAGAGGTAATGGCCGACGGCGGAAATCTTATGGCAGGCAAGCGCGGCGTCGTGTTTGGCGTTGCCAATAATCGTTCCATTGCCTGGGGCATCACCAAGGCCATTGCTGAGCAAGGCGGCAAAGTGGCGCTCACGTTTCAAGGCGAAGCGCTGAAGAAACGGGTCGGACCGCTCGCCGAGCAGATTGGCTCGAAGCTCGTACTGCCTTGCGACGTCACCGACACTGCCTCTGTCGATGCCGTATTCGACACACTCAAAGCCGAGTGGGGCTCCATCGACTTTCTGGTTCACGCCGTCGCGTTCTCCGACAAAGACCAACTCGACGGACGCTATGTGGACACGACGGAGGAGAACTTCGTCAAAACGCTGCTGATCTCTTGCTATTCCTTCACCGCGCTCGCTAAACGCGCCGAAGCGCTGATGCCGAATGGCGGCTCACTGCTAACGCTCAGCTATTACGGCGCCGAGAAGGTGATGCCTCATTACAACGTGATGGGCGTGGCTAAGGCCGGACTGGAAGCCAGCGTGCGCTATCTCGCGGCCGATCTCGGCAAGAACAATATTCGCGTCAACGCCATCTCTGCCGGTCCCATCAAGACGCTTGCCGCGTCGGGCATTTCCGACTTCCGCTACATCCTCAAATGGAACGAGTACAACTCGCCGCTCCGGCGCACGGTGAGCATCGAGGAAGTTGGCGACGGCGGGCTCTATTTGCTGTCCGACCTCGGACGCGCCGTCACCGGCGAGCTGCTGCATATTGATGCCGGCTACCACATTGTCGGCATGAAAAACGAGGACGCGCCGGACATCTCCGTGGTCAAGGAGTAGCGCTACGGCTAAGTGGGACGCGGACATACAGTCCGCGCCCCTTTGCCCTAGCCGACGCGAAAGACACCGCCCTTGACCGAGCGCGGACGCTCCCGGACACGGCCACCGTCATTGCCTGATTTGATGCTCCACTGACCGCTCGCCGTGCGCCCCGTGATCGTGCCCACGTGATGGGGCCATACGACCACGGCCCCAACGTGCGCTCGGGAGGGACGGCCCCACTGGGCCCAGTTCCGCGCCAGATTGAGTTAGGGCCCGCCGCCTTTCTGGGTACGCATCCACCAGCCACACCAGCGTGCCGGCCGCGGGCCAACATTGCGGGATGCAGGCTTAGCCGCCGTTGCGGGCTTCTGCGAAACCCCACTGGCGAAGGGAGACGGGAACGCCTCGGCAGGGGCGAGAGGAAGCGAGCTTCCGAGGATCAGAGCAGTCAAACTCATGAAGAACGCATGCGCAGATCGGCTACTCCTTGACGATTGTTTTTGAGAGGGACTGGGCGAGCGGCGACAAATCAGCCGGTCCATGCCCAGACGATAGCGCGCAAGCTATGGAAAAATAAGACAAAAAATCGCCGCCGGGACAGCCACGAAGCGTTGTTTTGGAGGCTTGATAGACCCCAAAAATGGCGCAACCCGGCAAAATCTCCGGACGACCGCCGTTTGACCCTTCACCTCCCCTAAACTAGAAGCGGCTAGAGAGACCCCATGTCGCACAACAGTTTCGGCCATCTATTCCGCATCACCACCTGGGGAGAAAGCCACGGGCCAGCAATCGGCTGCGTGGTCGACGGCTGCCCGCCTGGCATCAAACTGACCGAGACGGATATCCAGGACTTCCTCGATAAGCGCCGCCCGGGCCAATCGAAATACACCACGCCACGGCAAGAGCCGGACACGGTCAGAATCCTGTCGGGCGTGTTCGAAGACGCGGACGGCGCACAGATAACTACCGGCACGCCGATTGCGCTTGAGATCGCCAATGTCGATGCGCGGTCCAAGGACTATGGGGACATCAAAGACAAGTTCCGCCCTGGCCATGCCGACTACACTTATTTCCTGAAATACGGCGTGCGCGATTGGCGCGGCTCCGGCCGGGCGAGCGCGCGCGAGACCGCGTCGCGGGTCGCAGGCGGCGCCGTGGCGCGCAAGGTCGTGCCGGGCATGCGCGTGCGCGGCGCGCTCGTGCAGATTGGCCCGCACGCGATCAACCGGGACAATTGGGATTGGGACGAGATCGACAACAACCCATTCTTCTGTCCAGACAAGAAGACGGCGCAGCTGTGGGCCGACTATCTCGATGAAGTGCGCAAAACAGGCTCGTCCGTAGGCGCCATCATCGAGGTCGTGGCCGATGGCATCCCTGCCGGTCTTGGTGCGCCGGTCTATGGCAAGCTTGACCAGGACATCGCCGCAGGCCTCATGAGCATCAATGCGGTGAAGGGTGTGGAGATCGGTGCGGGCTTCGCCTCGGCGGCATTGTCCGGCGAAGACAATGCTGATGAGATGCGGATGCATCCGAACGGCCGCCCGGAATTTCTGTCGAACCATGCCGGCGGCATCTTGGGCGGCATCTCGACGGGCCAGCCAGTGGTCGCACGGTTCGCAGTCAAGCCGACCTCGTCGATCTTGAGCTCCCGCAAGACGGTCGATACAGCCGGCAGCGACACGGAAATCTCCACCAAGGGGCGTCACGACCCCTGCGTCGGCATTCGCGCCGTCCCCATTGGCGAGGCGATGATGGCCATCGTGCTGGCCGACCATTACCTCCGCCATCGCGGCCAGACCGGCCAGGACTGATTGCTCTCAAGTTAGCGTTCGAGGTGGGCAACGACCTCGACATGGCTCGAGAACAGGAACTGGTCTACGGGCACCACACGGGTGAGCCGATAACCGCCATCGACGATAATTCGGAGATCACGCGCCAGCGTGCCCGGATTGCAGGATACGGCGACAATCTTCTTCATTTTCGACTTAGCGAGCGCCTCGGCCTGGGCGGCTGCACCGGCACGCGGCGGGTCGAACACCACGGCGTCGTAGCGGTTGAGTTCCTTGACACCGACGGGGGTGAGGAACAGATCGCGCGGCACGGTGCGGACAGGCTTCAGCTTTGGCGTATGGCGTGCTGCCTCGGACAGGGCGGCCAGCGCCGCCTCGTCAGCCTCGAAAGCATACACCGCGGCCGTCTGGGCCAGCGCCAAGGTGAAGGTTCCGAGCCCAGCGAACAGATCGGCAATGAGCTTGGCGCGACCGACGCCTTCGCGCACCAGCTCCGTCATGACCGTCTCAGCCTCTTTTGAGGCCTGGAGGAATGCGCCAGCGGGTAGCCTGACTTCTGCCGAACCAAAACGCACGGTGGGCGGAGCGCCGGGCAAGAAGGCGTCGCCGTCGACGGTGATCCGGGCCACACCGAGCTTGGCGGCGTCACCCGCCAGCCTGACAAGAACCGCCTCGGAAGGCCGCACCCCTTCGATGACAATATCGAGGCCGGTCTCGGTCTCAGTCACACCGACCCGTGCTTCTCGCTTGCGGCCAAGCAGCGGTGCCAGCGCGGTCTTCAGCTTGGGCAGGCGCTTCACGATGCGCGGCGACAGGACCGGGCAAATGTCGATGTCGATGAGGTCATGGGACCGGGCGCGACGGTAGCCGAGCGCCAGGCCCTGTTGATTACGCCCGAGCGTGAGGGTGGCGCGCCGGCGGCTGCCAACCGGAACAGTCCGCACCGGCTCGACCTCGATATCAAGCCCACGCGACCGCAGGGCTTGAACAACCTGCTCCCGCTTGCCCTCAAGGTAAGCGGCTTCCTCCAAATGCTGGAGAGTGCAGCCGCCGCATAAGCCGAAATGCGGACAGATGGGATCGGCCCGCTCAGGGCTCCGCACCAGCACATCCAGGAGTGCAGCATGCTTGCCGTCCGCAGCTGGCTCAACGGCCACGCGTTCGCCCGGCAGTGCGAACGGCACGAAGATCGGCCCATGCGGTCCTTCGGCCACGCCATCGCCTTGGGCGCCCAGCCGGACAATCTCAACGTCAAGCGCCACGTCGCGCCCCTATCAGGTACTCGATATTGCCGCTGCCGCCTTCAATGGGCGATTGAATGACCCCAAATACCCGCCACCCCTCGCCCTCAAGGAAGTCGTGAACGCGGGTAACCGAGCGTTCGCGATCCTTTTCGTCGCGCACGATACCGCCTCGGCCCACCGCCTCGCGGCCAGCCTCGAACTGAGGTTTTACCAAAGCCACCAGCCACGAATCCGACGCGGCAAGTTTGAGCGGCACCGGCAGCGCCTGGGTCAGGCTGATGAAGCTTACATCGGCGACGATGGCGGTGACCGGCTCTGGGATCATGGCGGCATCGAGAGTCCGTGCATCGGTGGCCTCTAGCGAAACGACGCGAGGGTCGGCGCGAAGGCTCTCGTGAAGCTGCTCGCGCCCAACATCCACGGCGAAGACTTTGGCCGCGCCGCCGGCGAGCAGCACTTCGGTAAAGCCGCCAGTCGACGCGCCCACATCGAGCACCGCGCAGCCTTTAGGATCGAAACCGAAAGCATGAAGCGCCGCGTCGAGCTTGAGAGCACCGCGCGAAACATAGGCGCCAGCGTCACCTGAGAGAGCCAGCGCCACATCACCTGCCACCATGGCCGCCGGCTTCAGGACGATCTCGCCGGCCACGGTGACGCAACCCCGCCGCACGAAGTCGGTGGCGCGGGCGCGGCTAACGACGAGCCCTGCCTCCACCAATCTCCGGTCGAGCCTCATTTTTGTGTCATTGGCCACCAAGCTTCTCTTATGCGTGCGCCCCACCCTAGAATGCTCGCGGATAAACGAGCGCCGGAAACCGCATCATATACAGTCTGTCCCTCTGGAACCGCGCCGGTTTAGTCACTAACTGATCTGCCAGGTTCTTATCTGATAAGATCGTGCTTGCTTGACGAAGCAAGAGCCGCCCCTGAAACCCCTCGCGGGCCTATCTCGATTGGCGCCGCGACTGGAAATGCGAGTTTCCCCCATGATGCCTTCCGCCCGCCTTACCCTTCTTGCCGCAGTTCTGGTTGCGGGATCGCTTTCAGGCGTGGCCCTGGCAAGTGAGACATCGATATGGACGAACAAAGAGAATGGCAGCTTCGTCACGCTGACCTACGGCCCGCTCGATCCAGCCAAGACGCCCCTCTTCATGCTCTCTTGCTTTAACGGCATGGGCATCGCTGTTCTCAACGTGCATTCCGGTCTGCCTGACACCAAGCCCGGCACGGCCCTCACCATCGACCTTGCGAGTGGGGATTTGACCCTGCCGGTCGAGGGGGAATCTGCCCGCGATCAGGCAGCCGGCGGAACCTTCGGTGAGGCCAGCGACATCGAAATAAAGCCCATTCTCAATGTGCTGCGTGGGAAGAGCCCGGTTACCGTCAAAGTCGGCGGAACAAACAGCGAGCTGTCTGATCACGGCCGCGCCGAAGCGGTCGAAAAATTTACCGAGGCTTGCGAACTGAGTTAAGCGAGGCGCACGGCGCCTGGCACGCGAGCGTCATTGCCGAGCGCTGCGAACACCGCCGTGACGACGCCCTTCGCATCGAGACCCGCTTCCGCATACATGGTTGCCGGCTTGTTCTGCTCGATGAAGCTGTCGGGCAGTGCCAGTGTCCGGACCCTCAGCCCCCCATCCAGCAGACCTTCCGCCGCTAACGCGTGGAGCACCTGAGCCCCGAAGCCGCCGACCGAACCCTCCTCGACGGTAACCAGCACTTCATGGTTCTTCGCAAGCTGGCGCAACAGATCCACATCGAGCGGCTTGGCGAAGCGCGCGTCGGCGACGGTTGTCGACAAGCCGTAGCCTGCAAGCTCTTCGGCTGCCGCCAAGCACTCGGTCAGCCGTGCGCCAAAGGATAGCAACGCCACAGCCGAACCTTCCTGCACGATGCGTCCTTTACCGATCTCAAGCGCCGTGCCGCGTGCAGGCAGGGCCACGCCGGTCCCCTCTCCGCGTGGATAGCGGAAGGCAGAAGGACGATCGTCGAGTGAAGAGGCTGTCGCCACCATATGCATGAGCTCCGCCTCGTCGGCGGCGGCCATGACCACCATGCCGGGCAGGCAGGACAGGAAGGCGACGTCGAACGTTCCGGCATGGGTCGGGCCATCGGCGCCGACAAGCCCAGCGCGGTCGATTGCAAAGCGGACAGGCAGTTTTTGGACCGCCACGTCATGCACCACCTGGTCGTACGCACGCTGCAGGAAGGTCGAGTAGATCGCCGTGAACGGCCTATAGCCTTCCGCCGCAAGCCCCGCAGCAAAGGTCACAGCGTGCTGCTCGGCGATACCCACATCAAAACAGCGATCGGGAAAAGCTTCCGCGAATTTGTCCAGCCCAGTACCGGACGGCATGGCCGCGGTGATTGCGACCACCTTGTCGTCGGCCTCAGCCTCCGCGATCAAAGCCTTGGCAAAGACCTTGGTGTAGCTCGGCGGTCCGCCGGGCGCCGTCTTCTCCTGCGTGCCGGTGACGACGTTGAAGCGCCCAACACCGTGGAACTTGTCGGCGGACTCTTCCGCCGGGCCGTAGCCTTTGCCTTTTTGAGTGACGACGTGGACCAAGACCGGCCCGTTCTTCATCCGGCGCACATTACGCAGCACAGGCAGCAAGTGATCGAGATTATGGCCGTCGATGGGGCCGACATAATAGAAGCCCAGCTCCTCGAACATCGTGCCGCCGGTCCAGAAGCCGCGCGTGAACTCTTCGGCGCGGGCGGCACGCCGCTGCCAACTCCTCGGCAAAATCTTGTGAGTGAGCTCCTTCGCCCAACGCCGGAAGCTGCGATAGGTGCTGCCCGAGATCAGCCGCGCAAGATGAGCGCTCATAGCGCCGACGGGCGGCGCAATCGACATGTCGTTGTCGTTCAGGATCACGATCAGGCGCGAATCCATGGCGCCGGCATTATTCATCGCCTCATAGGCCATGCCGGCGCTCATCGCTCCGTCGCCAATCACGGCGACCACGTTGTTGTCACCGCCAGCGAGATCGCGGGCCACGGCCATGCCAAGCCCAGCGGAAATCGACGTCGAGGAGTGACCCGCGCCAAACGGGTCGTACTCGCTCTCGGCGCGTTTGCAAAAACCCGACAGACCGTCGGCCTGGCGCAGCGTGCGGATGCGGTCGCGGCGCCCGGTGAGAATTTTATGGGGGTATGCCTGATGGCCAACATCCCAGATGACCTTGTCGCGCGGCGTGTCGAACACGGCATGCAGCGCCACGGCGAGCTCGACGACGCCGAGACCAGCGCCGAGATGGCCCCCCGTGACGGAGACCGCGCTGATGGTCTCTTGCCGCAACTCATCGGCGAGCTGCTTCAGCTCAGGGTCCTTGAGCGTGCGCAACTCCTCCGGCGTCTGAACGCGGTCCAGCAATGGCGTGGAAGTCTCAGCGCTCATTGTTCTGCCTGGCGGAGCCGGATGAAACAATCATAAAAATCAGCATGTTAGTACAACTTTATCAGCCAACGACTGCGCCTGCAAGTCGCCCTTGGCGCCGGAAAACCCTTCAAATCTGCGCACAGCCTCGACCATAGCGGAGAGACCGGCCCCACCCAAGCGGCGTCTTGCTCTCCTGCTTGGCGGCGCGAGGGGCTTGCCCAGATAGATAGCAAGCATTCTCCCCGCGGCAAGACCTACAGTGAACACCTCGGCTCTGGGGTCACGGTCTTGTCTTGACGGAATTGCCGTCGAGCAAGGTCCTACTCCTCGGCGTCCAAAGGCTCGGTGCCGGTGGGTTCACCGTTCTGGTTGAGGGAGATTTTCTCTACCCGTGCTTCCGCCTTGCGTAGCAAACCATCGCAATGGCTGCGAAGGGCTTCGCCACGCTCGTAAATTACGATCGAGGCTTCCAACTCGACATCGCCCTTTTCGAGGCGGTCGACGATTGTCTCAAGCTCCTTGAGCGCAAGCTCGAAGCTCATGGATTTGACGTCGGATGTGTCGCTCTTGGCCATGACTTGGCTTAGCCCCTTCCGCTCAACACAATCAAGAGGCGCCCATCAGCGTCTTCACATGCACCCCCGTCGAGCTCGCAAGTGCGTCGAGATCATAGCCACCCTCAAGTGTCGATACGAGCTTGCCGCCACTATGTTTTGCCGCGGCTTCAAGCAGCTTCTCGGTCACCCAGGCGAAATCCGGCTCAAGCAGACGGATCTGCGCCAGAGGGTCCTTGAGATGAGCGTCAAAGCCGGCAGAGACCAAGATGAAGTCCGGCGCGAACGCATCAAGCGCAGGCAGAATGCGGTCCTGGAAAGCAGCGCGGAAATCTTCGCCGCCGTCGCCAGGCCTCAGCGGCGCATTGAAGATATTGCCGGTGCCCGTTTCATCCAGCGCACCTGTGCCCGGAAAGAGCGGCATCTGATGGGTCGAGCCGAAGAACAAATTTTTGTCGGTCCAGAAGGCGGCTTGGGTGCCGTTGCCGTGATGGACGTCGAAATCGACCACCGCCACGCGCGTCGCCCCATGGGCGGTGCGGGCATGGAGCGCCGCCACCGCCACGGAGTTGAATAGGCAAAAGCCCATTGCCTTGGCGGGCTCGGCGTGATGGCCCGGCGGGCGAATGGCGCAAAAGGCATTGTCCGTATGGCCGGCGGCCACCTGGTCCACGGCACGGATGACGGCGCCGGTGGCGCGCAACGCCGCTTCCCAGCTTCCCGGCGAGACCACCGTGTCCGGATCGAGCCAATTGTGAAGCTCCGCGGGGATCTCGGCCTGAACCATTTCCACATAGGCTTTGGGGTGCAGGCGCTCGATCTGGCTGAGTTCGGCGCGTGGCGCCTCCTCGCGCTTCAGGTCATTAAATGCAGCGCCCGACAGCGCATCGTTGATGGCGCGCAGACGGTCGGCCTGCTCGGGATGACCGATGCCGGTATCGTGCTCCAGACAGGCGGGGTGGGTCAGAAGAAGCGTAGTCATGCTCTTGGGCTAATCGGGGTTCACTAACTTTTCGCACTCTGGCTTGACCGGCCAGTGGTAACACGCGAAATGAGGACCGACCATGCCCGTCCGCCCCGCCACAGAAGAGGCCATCGCCGCTGCCGCGCAAGCGTTGGCCGAGGGTGATCTCGTGGCGTTTCCCACCGAGACGGTTTACGGGCTCGGCGCCAATGCGCTCGACGGCCACGCCGTGGCCCGGGTGTTCGCCGTTAAAGAGCGGCCCCGCTTCAACCCGCTCATCGTGCATGTGGCAAATCTCGAAGCGGCGGGGAGTTATGGCGTCTTCGATGCGACGGCCCGCAAGCTTGCCGAAGCGTTCTGGCCGGGGCCCTTGTCGCTCGTGTTGCCGTTGCGGCCGGAATGCGGCATCGCCGATTTGGTAACGGCGGGTCTCGGCACCATTGCCCTGCGCGTTCCGCATCACGCCGCCGCACAAGCGCTTCTTGCCGAAGCCAAGCTGCCGCTCGCCGCGCCGAGCGCCAATCGCTCAGGGCGTATCAGCCCCACTTCCGCGTCCCATGTGGAAGCGGAACTTGGCGACACGCCCGCCATGATCCTCGACGGCGGACCTTGCAAGCATGGCCTTGAATCGACCGTGGTCGGCATCGTCGGAGGCGAGCCTATTTTGCTTCGCCTTGGCTCTCTGCCGCGCGAAGCCATCGAGGCCGTGCTTGGACATTCTATCGCCCGCGCGGAGGAGGATGCTGCCATCTCTTCGCCAGGTCAGCTTGAACGCCACTACGCGCCGGAGACGCCATTGCGGCTCGGAGCGACGGACTTGCGCGAGGTCGACGCCCTGCTCGCCTTTGGGCCGGACGCGCCACAAGGGGCGCGTACCAGCATCAATCTCAGCCCCACGGGCAACCTTGAAGAAGCAGCTTCACACCTGTTCGCCGCGCTCCGGGAGCTCGACGCCAGCGGGGCCTCCGGCATCGCCGTGATGCCGATCCCGTCCCATGGGCTCGGCGAGGCCATCAACGACCGCTTGCAGCGCGCGGCCAAGGCGCGCTAGCCCTGATCCATGAGCGAAGCTCCGAAGCTACAGCCCCCGAGTGCCGAGACGGTCGACGCACTCGCGCGCATTGTCGGCGAGGATCACGCGATCCGCGACGAGGCGGACATGGCGCCTTATCTCACCGAATGGCGCGACCGCTATCGTGGCAAGGCAGCGCTCGTGCTCAAGCCCGGATCGACGGAAGAGGTTTCGAGCCTCCTCAAATTTGCCAACGAGGCGTGCACGGCCATCGTGCCCCAAGGCGGCAATACTGGCCTGGTCGGCGGGCAGATCCCGTTTGAGAGTGGCGATGAGGTGATCGTATCGCTAGCGCGCCTCACCCATGTGCGCGACATCGACCTCGAGTCGAACACCATGACTGTGGAGTCCGGACTACCGCTCGGCATGGCGCGGCATGTGGCCGAAAGCGCCGGGCGGCTGTTTCCTCTGAGTCTCGCATCCGAGGGGAGCTGCCAGATCGGCGGCGTGCTCGCCACCAACGCCGGCGGCATGAGCGTGCTGGCCTATGGCAACGCACGCGACTTGGCCCTCGGTCTCGAAGTGGTGCTGGCGGACGGGCGCGTATTGCATGGGCTGAAACGCCTACGCAAAGACAACACCGGCTACGATCTCAAAGACCTATTCATCGGCTCTGAAGGCACGCTCGGCATTATCACCGCCGCCGTGTTGCGGCTGTTTCCAAAACCCGTGGAGCGCGTGACCTGCATCGCCGGGCTGAGCAACCTTGAGCACGCCCTCGCCTTCTTCGCCAGGGCGCGTGAATCCGCCGGGCCGATGCTGACGGCGTTTGAAATTCTGCCGCGGATTGGCGTGGAGTTTGTGCTGAAGCACAGCAAAGGTGCCCGCGATCCGCTCCCCTCACCGCACGCTTGGCATCTTCTGCTCGAGCTGACATCTCCGCGCGCCGGTGATGAGCCGCGCCGCCTCGCCGAGTTCTTACTGCAGGCTGGAGTCGAGGCGGACGAAATAGAAGACGCAACCATCGCCTCTTCGCTCACCCAGGCGGATGCGCTGTGGCGCATGCGCGAGATGATGAGCGACGTCCAAAAACACGAAGGCGGCAGCATCAAGCACGATATCTCGGTGCCAATTGCGCTCGTGCCGGAATTCATCGCCCGGGCCAACCAACTCGTCGAGATAATGATTCCAGGTGCGCGGCCCGTACCCTTCGGCCATCTCGGCGACGGCAATATCCACTATAATGTGAGCCAACCGCCCGGGATGGACAAAGCCGTGTTCCTGTCAAACTGGGAGGCGTTGAACGCCGCGGTACACGAAATCGTTCTCGACCTCGGCGGCTCGATCAGCGCCGAGCACGGCATCGGCCGCATGAAGCGTGATCTCTTGCCCCATGCCAAGGAGGCGTTGGCGCTCGAGTTGATGCGCAAAATCAAAACCAGCTTCGATCCCAACGGCATTCTCAATCCCGGTAAGCTTCTATGATCGACAAAATTTGGGACAGGACCCAGGACGAAAATTGGGACGCGGTTGATGCGTTCATCTCCGAGCAGTTTCTTGAGAGCGACCCCGCGCTAACCGCGACGCTTGCGGCCAGCGAGGCGGCGGGGATGCCACCGATCCAAGTCGCACCTCTGCAAGGCAAGCTACTGATGATGCTCGCGAGCGTCATGGGCGCCCGCAAGATTCTCGAAATCGGTACGCTTGGCGGCTACAGCACGATCTGCTTGGCGCGCGGCCTAAGCGAAGATGGCCATCTCATCACGCTCGACCACCATGCCGCCTATGCAGAAATCGCCCGCGATAACATCGCCAACGCTGGATTGGCCGACAAAGTCGAAATCCGTGTCGGCAAAGCGCTCGACACGCTGCCGAGGCTCGAAGCAGAAGGCGCCGGCCCGTTCGATTTTGTGTTCATTGACGCAGACAAACCGAACACGCCGGACTATTTCGACTGGGCTGTGAACCTTGCGCGACCCGGCAGCCTGATTGTCGTCGACAATGTGGTGCGCGAGGGCGCGGTGCTGGCCACCGAGAGCGAGAACCCAAACGTGAAGGGCTTGCGCGAATTTTATGCCCGCGCCGCCGCCGATCCACGCGTGACCGCCACGGCGTTTCAGACCGTCGGCGATAAGGGTCATGACGGGCTCGCCATCGTGCTGGTCACGGGCAAGCCCTAGGCGCTTTCGCGTTACTTCTTCTCGGTGAGGAGTTCGGCGTGGGCCTTCTCGATGGCCTTCATTTCATCCGCGTCGAGCTTGGGGAAATGGAGGCCAAGCGCTTCCATATGATCAATGAGCACAGCGGCGACCACGAGGCGCGCGAACCACTTCTTGTCGCACGGAACCACATACCAAGGCGCCTCTTTGGTCGCGGTGTTGCGGATCGTGTCCTCGTAAACAACCTGATACTGATCCCACAGTTTGCGTTCAGCCACATCATAGGGCGAGAACTTCCAGTTCTTGTCGGGATCGTCGACGCGGGCTAGCAGCCGATTCAACTGTTCCTCTTTGGAGATGTTGAGGAAAAACTTGAGCGGCACGGTTCCGCTTCGCGCGAGACGCCGCTCGAAGCTGTTGATGTCCTGGTAGCGCTCTTTCCAGATGTCCTTGGTAACGAGCTTCGGTGGAATGTTCTGCTTCGCCAGTAGGTCCGGGTGCACGCGCACCACGATGGTCTCTTCGTAATAGGAGCGGTTGAAAATGCCGATATGGCCGCGCATGGGCAGCGCTTTGTTGCAGCGCCAGAGGAAATCATGTGCCAGCTCCAGATGGCTCGGCTGTTTGAAGGAATACACCGAGCAGCCTTGCGGATTGACGCCCGACAGGACGTGCTTGATGACGCCGTCCTTGCCGGCGGTGTCGATGCCTTGCAAGACCATGAGAATGGCCCAGCTACCCTCCGCGTAGAGCCGCTCCTGGAGTTTGGCGAGTTTCTTAACGCCAACCTCCAGGATATCCTTGCCGTCCTTCTTGTCGAAGTCGACATTGCCGTCATCACTGGGATCGAAGTCCTTGAGCTTGAACTTGTGGCCGTCGGTGACGCGGTAACGCTCGACGATCTTGGCTGGCAGCATAGTCGTCCCCCATTTTTGTATTCGCGCGCCCCCTAGAGCAGGGAAAGCTGAAGCGGCTCCTGGATGCCGGGTTCGTCTTTTTTGGAATCGTTGATCTTCGGGTTCATCTCGACGGCTTCGAGCAGATCGTCGGCGGCGGGCCCCAAGATGGCAAGCGCTTCTTCCGCCGTCACGGCCTCAACGTCGAGCCAGGCGTCGAAATGTTCCGGCTCAAGCACCACCGGCATGCGGTCGTGGAGTTCGGCCACGGTGTTATTCGCCTGACAGGTCAGGATCGTGACAGTGTCGATCTCGCCGCCTTGCGGATCCTGCCAGCGCTCGTAGAGCCCGGCAAAGGCAATCAGCCGGGGCTGGCGCGGTGATATGTGGAACGGGCGCCGCTTTCCCTTCGGTCCGGTCCATTCATAAAACCCGTCCGCCGGAATCACGCAACGCCGCCGGCGGACCGCGTTGCGGAATGAGGGCTTGGCCAGCACACCCTCAGAGCGGGCATTGATGAGGGTCGGGAAACGCTTCAGGTCCTTGACGAAGGGCGGCAAAAGCCCCCAGCGCATCAACCGGAAACGCCGGATTCCTTCAGGATCAAGACACACCACGGGAATGGCCTGCGTTGGCGCAATATTGTAGCGCGCCGGGAAGTTTGGCGTATCGCTATAGCCAAAATAGGCACGCACGGCCTCTGGTGGCGAAAGCAGATCGTATCGAGAGCACATAGCAGAGCCTTCGGTAACCCTTTGGCAAACATGTTAGGGCACCTTTCTGTCGGAACAACCGAGGTGATATTCCGATGCTAGCTACCCAGAAAATTGATGCCTACCATACCGAAACCCAGGAAGATGTGACCCGCGAGGCTATCGTCTCCGCTTTTCGGACGGCCATGGTCGGCCATTTCCGGTCACACGTTCCGGGCACCATCATCAATGAGTCGACGCTGCTTGCCAGTGACTATCTCAATCACTTCCAAGAGCTCGTGAGACTGTTTGAGGCGCTGGACACCAAGCCGCAAGGAAACACCGAGGAAATTCTATCCTGGCGCCCGATGACCTATGAGGAGCATTTCTCGAAGTCGAGCTCCCAGGATAAGGAATTCGCGATCGCCGCTTACCGTCGTGCGCCGGCCGAAATTAAGGGTTGCTTCGACGACGCGATTGCAAGGCTGCAGAGCGAGGCCCTGACCCTGGTTGCTAATGTGGGTGCCAAGCTCAATAGCGGCGCCGGCCTGGACACGTCCTGCATAGAGGCCGCCACGCGGATGCGCGGTCTTATCGAGGAGGCAACCACCATCGCCAACGGCAGGCCGAAGGACAAGAGCGGCAGCCGGGGCGCTTTCGCCGGGCTGTTCGGCAAAGGCTGACCTTCTGAGCCGGCGGCGGGAATCCCCCGTCGGCTAGATTTCACCATGAATTGGGGTTAGTGAGACCCCATGATACAGCGCGCAAAAAGGCCATTCTGGCTCGGCGTCGCGGTGCTTTTCTTCGCCGTGACGACCATGGCGTTCGCGCCCGAGGCCGAAGCGCAGTTCTTTCAGTGGTTCGATCAACCGAAAAAGCCGAAAAAGCGTGCGGTCAGACCCAAGCCACGGAGCGACGATCTGCCCCGCATTGTGCCGCGGGAGAGCAGCGGTCCACCGCCGCCGGACGACCGACCTTATGACAACAAGCTGATGCGGCTCGCCGAGATCCTAGGCGCCGTCCATTATTTGCGCGAACTCTGTGGCGCTGACGAAGGTCAGATTTGGCGCAAGCAGATGACGGAGATTATTAGGAACGAGGGCACCACCGCCGTGCGTCGCGCCAAGCTCGTCAACAGCTTCAATGACGGCTACCGGGGCTATCGCCGCACCTATCGCACCTGCACCCAATCGGCCACGCTTGCCACGCGGCGGTTCTCCAAAGAGGGCGCCACCATTGCTGCCTCACTGGCGCAGACTTCCGTGTTCGCGAGCGGGCCTCCCAAATCCCGGGCCAATTCCCTACCAGACGCAGAGTCCAGCAGCGCAAACTAGGCGTGGCAATTAACCGTTAGTTCACTCTGTCCTACGGACGGCGGAACAGGGGTGTAGGTCTGACACCTCCTAATGTTCTGTTGACTGAGGGTCTTTGACGTGGGCACGACGAAACCACCATTGCAATCGCTGGGTGGCGAGGCCCAGAAATTTGCGGCGCTGCGCTACATCCTTGAGGCCTGGGAAGAGGCGCTGGACGACGGCATCGAGCCGAAGATGCTCGCCAACGCCGCCCTGTTCGCCGCACTTGCCGATCTCATCGATGTCTATGGCGAGGACGCCGTCGCCAAGATGACGACCGGCCTAAGCCGACGGATAAATCAGGGTGAGTTCACGTTGAGGCGCACCGCGCAGTAGCGTCACGCCGCAAGCAGCTAGTGGAAATACCGCCACAGCCCCTCGACAAGCAGACCCGCGCCGAAGGCAAACAACACGAACCCGGCGATCCGGTTGATGATGTTCAAGCGGCTCTCGGTGATCTTATGCCTGAACGCGGAGATCAACTCCGAAAGGGCGAGCCACCACAAAAGGCTGCCACCCATGATGGCGGCAACGAGAATGAGGGCTTCGAAATTTGTGTTAAAGCCGCCGATGAGCGACCCGAGACCGCCGATGATTGCCGCCATGCCGAGAATGGCGCCCGGATTGGTTACCGTCATGATGAAGGTCTGCGGGATGATGCCGGCATGCTCGAACAGGTGAGACCGCTCACCAACGGGCGTCGCCAATACGGGCCGGGATAGCAACAGTGCCAGCCCGAAGCCGATCAGCAGTAGGCCCCCGACGAATTGGATCGCATCGCCGTAAGAGCTCATCACGTCGGAGACGGCCGCGATGCTGAAGGCAGCAATGGCCGCGAGAACACCGTCACCGAGCACCGCGCCCATACCGGCGGCAAGACCGCCCCAGAACCCGCGAGAGACCGCCCGCTGAATAACGAGGACGTTGACCGGGCCGACAGGCACCGCCATCAGCAGCCCGATGCCGAGTCCAGCAAACACGAGCTGGATGGTTGACAGCACAAATTGCGCGCCTACTTGCAATGCCTCGGGCCTATTCGCCGGTCACGCAGTGGGAGGGAACGCCAGCGTCACGACTTCGCCCAGACGAGACCTGGACTTGCGGGCCATTCTGCGAGATTGGTTGAGCATTCATGGAGTGATTTATGAATCCCCAAAAAAACGTGATCATGATTGCCCTATTGGCATTGGTAACGGGCGGTACCGCCCTTGTCCACGCCAAGGACCGCGAGAAGGAGGCAACCCCGGCGCCCAAGGTGCTTTACGACCTCTCCGCGCTGCCGGAGCCAGTTCAGCAGATGCTGAGGGAGATCATCGTCACCGCAGAGGCCGGCGATATCGACGCGATGCGGCCAGTGCTCGAATCAAACGAGCTGAAACCCATGGTCGCGGCGACCCATGTCGACGACCCGATTGCCTATTGGAAAAAGCAGTCCGCCGACGGCACCGGCCGGGAGGTGCTGGCCGCCATATTGAACACGCTCTCTTCTGGATTTGTGCGCTCCGGGAAGGGTTACGACGAGGCGTATGTCTGGCCCTATTTTGCCGAGGTCGACATCAATAAACTCACGCCGGCGCAAGAGGTGGAATTCTATCGGACCGTGCCGCCAAAGATCGCGGCGTCCATCAAGAAAAGCGGCAATTACAACTATTACCGGCTCGGCATCTCTCCGCGCGGCGTCTGGCACTATTTCATCAAATAGGTGCGGTCCGGAAAGCCCTCTGGACTCTCTGGATCAGGCTTTCGGAAGCGCCTCACCGAAGCGAACCGGCGCGCCGTCCGCCGTGCCGAGCTCGCCGTCCCACATCGCGAGTCGCCCGCGCACCACCGTGCCGACCGGCCAACCTTTGAATGTCTGCCCGGTGAAAGGTGACCAACCGCATTTGCTGCCGAGCCACGCATCTTCGACGACACGCTCGGCCTTGAGATCGACAATGGTCAGGTCCGCGTCATAGCCGACGGCAATGCGGCCTTTGCCAGCGATGCCGAACAGGCGCTGCGGCCCCGCGCTGGTCAGATCGACAAACCGGGCAAGGCTCAGGCGCCCGGCATTGACGTGATCGAGCATGACCGGGACCAGGGTCTGCACGCCGGGCATGCCGGACGGCGTAGCGGGATAGCTGCCGCTCTTTTCATCAAACGTATGGGGCGCATGATCGGAGCCCAGCACGTCGACGACACCTTGGGACAATCCCCACCATAACTGTTCCTGATGAGCGCGATCGCGCAGCGGCGGGTTCATCTGCGCCCGCGTGCCAAGCCGGTCATAGGCATCGGGCGTAGCAAGGGTGAGATGCTGCGGCGTAACCTCGACACTGGCCACGTCCTTGTGGAGGGCCAGAAGCCCCATCTCTGCCGCCGTCGAGACGTGGAGAATATGGATGCGCTTGCCTGCCTCGGTGGCGAGGCGCAGCAGACGCTCGGTCGAGACCAGAGCGGCAATCGGATCGCGCCACTCCGTATGGCTCGATGGGTCGCCTTCCCGCTGCAAGGACATGCGGTCGTTGAGCCGCGCTTCATCCTCTGAGTGGAAGGAGGCCCGACGCCTGATGTTGGCGAGAACGCGCGCGAGCGTCTCCTCGTCGTCCACCAACAGATTGCCCGTGGAGGAGCCGGCGAACACCTTGACCCCGGCAGCGCCGGGCAGCAGCTCTAGCTCGTCAAGCTCATCGACATTGTCGTGCGTGGCGCCAACGAAAAAGGCGAAGTCGCAATGCATGCGCCCCGTAGCGGCGGCAACCTTGCTGGCAAGCGCCTCACGGCTGGTGGTGGGCGGCTTGGTGTTCGGCATCTCGAACACCGCCGTAACCCCGCCGAGCACTGCCGCGCGGCTGCCTGTCTCTAAATCCTCTTTGTGCTCCATGCCCGGCTCGCGGAAATGGACCTGGGTATCGATGACGCCAGGCAGAATATGCAGGCCGGTTGCGTCGATAGTCTCGTCGGCGAGTCCCTCGCTGATATCGCCAATCGCCGTGATGCGGCCGCCCCTGATGCCAAGATCGGCCTCGCCCTCCCCGGTGTGGTTGACCAGGGTTGCGCCTTTGAAGACTATATCGAAACTATCGGCCATGGTTGCGGCTCTGCTCCCTTGCGGGCTTCAGCCCACGCTCCTAGATTCGTCCGCCTTGGTAGCAGAAGGGCAACCCATGGGCCATTGCCGAGCCGCATTGCTTTCAGACCGCAGCGTATTGCGCGTGGAGGGCGCCGACGCGCACAAACTCCTGCAAGGGGTGATCACCAACGATCTGGACAAGGCGCAAGACGGCTTGGCAATCCATGCTGGGCTGCTGAGCCCACAAGGGAAAATTCTCTTCGACTTCTTCGTGGTGGCGGACAGTGACGGCTATCTCATCGACGTCGCCAAGGCAGAAGCTGCCGCGCTGGCAAAGCGGCTCGGCATTTATCGTCTGCGCGCCGAGGTCGAGATAACAGAGGAGCCTTCCTTGCACGTGGCAGCGGCGTGGGGCAGCGAACCGACCCTGCCGACGGGCGCCATTGCCTATGCCGATCCGCGCCTGCCAGAGCTTGGCGTCCGTGCCCTGTTGCCCGCGAATGAGCCCGTTACCGGCCTCGGCTGTGCGAAAGCCACGGAAGCGGACTATCACGCTCTGCGCATCAAACTCGGCGTTCCGGAAGGCGGCCGCGACTATAGCTTCGGCGAAGCCTTTCCCCATGACGGTCTGTTTGATCAACTGAATGGTGTCGACTTCACGAAAGGCTGCTTTGTCGGCCAGGAGGTAGTGTCGCGTATGCAGCACAGAGGCACGGCTCGGAAGCGCGTGGTTCCGATAGAGGGCGATGGGCCCTTACAGACCGGGATAAGCGTCGAGGGCGGTGGCTTGCCCATCGGCCCTATCGGCTCGGTAGACGGCAGTTTTGGCTTGGCGCTGCTTCGGCTCGATCGTGTCGAGGAGGCCCTTAGCCGCGACGCGCCACTGATGGCCGGCGACATTAAGATCACGGTACGGCGCCCGGACTTCGCGCAGTTCGAAATTCCCGTAGAGGTCTCCCCATGAGCAAGGCCGACCCCAAGAGCTGCCCGTGGCCCGGTCGCGATCCGTTCTATGTGGCCTATCACGATGAGGAATGGGGCGTGCCCGAGTATGACGACCGGGCGCTCTACGAAAAGCTTGTGCTGGATGGCTTCCAGGCCGGGCTCTCCTGGATCACCATCCTGCGGAAGCGGAAGAATTTTCGCCGGGCCTTTGACGATTTCGCGCCGAAGAAAATCGCGCGCTACCAACCGAAAAAAGTTGCCGCGCTGATGCAAGACGCCGGCATCGTTCGCAACCGCATGAAGATCGACGGCGCGATCTCATCAGCGCACGCATGGCTCGACATCATGGAGACAGGCGACGGCTTCTCGAAGTTTTTGTGGGATTTTGTAGACGGCCAACCGATCGTCAACCGCTACAACGCCATGGCGCAAGTGCCAACGGAGACGGCGCTCTCGCGCGCCATCTCCAAGAAACTTAAATCGCGTGGCTTCAAGTTTTGCGGGCCGACGATCGTCTACGCCTTTATGCAGGCGACTGGCATGGTCAACGATCACCTGACGAACTGCCCCCGTCACGCAGCTTGCGCTGACCTCAGCCGATCCTAAACGTCAGCCGCGGCCGCGTGGATCCGCGCTGCGCGGATATGTACGCTCTTCTTGGATTTGTCCGTTGCGCTTTCTGATGCGCACTGAACCGAGTTTCTTGACGGCCCTCTCAAGAACGCCGCCCTTGGTGGCAGCAGCCTTGGTCTTGAACCGCTTGATGACTTCTCCTGAACCCTCCCGCTTCAACTCCCATTTCTTGGTCTTGTTGTTGTGCGTGAGGGAATATTTCGGCAACCTTGCCATTGTGCGCTCTCCCGTACTCTGATTGAGGTTGGCCTAAACTCAAAGAGACCATGCATGCATGCCATTCGCAGCGCTTTTCGTCCATGTTTTTCCGAGCAGTTCGTTTGACTTGGCAAAGCGGAGCCACTCACTGTCTCGCCGACATGCGATGAGGATTGGACGATCATGAGCAGCGTCGCTGCCAACAAAAGCCCGCGTGCGTGGCAGCGCATGCTGAGTGGGCGGCGGCTCGATCTGCTCGATCCCTCGCCGCTCGATATCGAGGTCGAGGACATCGCGCATGGACTAGCCCGCGTTGCTCGATGGAATGGTCAAACCCACGGCGATTACACATTCTCGGTGGCGGAACACAGCCTGCTCGTCGAAGCCGCCACCAGCGACATCGAACCCTCGCTCCCAAAAGAATTCAAGCTCGCCGCGTTGCTGCATGACGGGCCGGAATATGTCATCGGCGACCTAATCAGCCCGTTCAAGGCGGCACTCTCGCTGGACTATCACGACTTCGAAGCCACGCTGCTCGCCGCCATCTATCACCGCTTTGGGGTGCCGGCGGACTTGCCGGAAAACATCACAAAACTGATCAAACGCGCCGATAAGATCGCGGCTTACTACGAGGCGACGGGTCTTGCCGGGTTTTCCCATGAGGAGGCGCGGCGATTTTTTGGTCCCCCAAGAGGCTTATGCGCCGCTCTTGTCAACAGGCTGTCGCAGTTAAGCCCCCTTCCTGCGGCAGAGGGAGAGGCGAGGTTCTTGAAACGGTTTCATGAGCTTGCCAAATAATCTGCGGGACGCAGGCATTGATTCGGGAGGCACGACCCAATGGACACGCTGATTTCTCCGAGAGATCGGACTAAAATAGCGGTGCCCATGTCTCCGGAAACCATATTCGTTGCGCCGCTTGACCTGGTCGAAGCCACGGTCGCCGATGCCCATGCGAGCCATCTGGTGACGCTCATCAACGGCGAGACCCAGATCGACACGCCGCCCAGCATCAGCCAGGACCGTCATCTCAGGCTCTCCATGAACGACATTAGCGAGCCCCGAGAGGGCCTCGTCGTGCCGAGCGGGACGCATGTCGCCGAACTGATCCAGTTCGTGCGCGATTGGGACCGCCAGGCGCCGCTGCTGATCCATTGCTGGGCCGGCATTAGCCGCTCCACCGCGGGGGCCTTTATTTCGCTGTGCGCACTTAACCCGAACGTCGACGAGCGCGATGTCGCTCTCGCGTTGCGTGACGCCTCGCCGACCGCCTATCCCAATCGCCGTCTCGTAGCATTGGCCGACAATGTGCTGTCACGCCAGGGACGCATGACGGACGCCGTGGAGCATATCGGCCGTGGTGAGCTCGCTGAACAAGGCCAGGTTTTCTCGCTGCCCGCGCAGCACGCCGCCTAGGCCATGGCCACAGCAGAACCGTCCAACAACGATCCTCATATCGAACTCGGACTGAACGCCGCCATCGTCATGGTGCGCAATCAGCAGCCCCATATTCTCGTGGCCCGCCCAGGTGCCCCGGGAGCCGGCGACTGGGATGCCCTGCCCTTCGGGCCGTTCGCGCCCCGCGCCCACCGAACACTCGAAGTGGGTTTGCGCGAATGGGTTGAACGGCAGACCGGCATCGAGCTCGGCTATGTGGAGCAGCTCTACACATTCGGCGATCGCGGGCGGCATGCGGAGCCTGGCGGAGCGCACACGCTCTCGGTCGGTTACCTCGCGCTGACAGGCGAGCCGGGCGGCGAAATGATGGGCGCCCATTGGTCACCTTGGTACGCCTATCTCCCATGGGAGGACTGGCGGTGCGGCAAGCCTCAGATCCTGACAGACGTGATCGAGCCAAACCTAAAGGAGTGGGCCGAACGGTCACCGACGCCAGGCGAATCCGACCGCGCCTTGCGCCGGCCTGAGCGTCTCAAGATCGGCTTCGGCATTGGCGGCGGATGGGACGAGGAGAAGGTTCTGGAGCGCTACGAGCTTCTCTACGAGGCGGGGCTTGTGGAGGAGGCCAAACGCGACGGGCGATCCGCCGCGCGTCAGTGGAAGGACTTCCCTGAAATTGGCCGGCCTATGGCGCTCGATCACCGGCGCATCCTCGCCACGGCCATGGGACGCTTACGCGGCAAATTGAAATACCGCCCTGTGGTGTTCGAGCTCTTGCCCCCGGAGTTCACGCTTTACGACCTGCAGACAACCGTGGAGGCGATCTCAGGCACGCTACTGCACAAACAAAACTTCCGGCGGCTGGTCGAGAAAGGCGGGCTGGTCGAGACAACAGGCAGCGTCTCCACCGAAACCGGCGGACGCCCTGCGAGGCTTTACCGCTTCCGCCGCGAAGTGGTGCTGGAGCGCCCTGCGCCCGGTCTTCGCGTGAAAGCCGGCCGGAGCTAAGCCGGCAGTCTTATCCCTCGGCGGCAACAAAAATTCTGTTGCAATAAGGGGCTGACGCGAGCGACCATTTCTTACATACGAGACGGGTTATTGCGGACCGTCGGGCCGAAGAGCTGTTGGAGACTAAGATGCCTAGGAATGCGAGGAAGGGGCGGCGCCGAGTGGCCTGGTGGCAATGCGCCGCGCTGGCGGTTTTCGCCGCGACATTGGCGCTCTCTTCCACGGTCGGTTCCGCAGCGGACCGGGTCATCGACACCGAGACCGGCAAGATCAAGGTTCAGACGCTCGCCACCGGCCTTAAGCGGCCCTGGGGCCTCGCCTTCCTCCCCGATGGACGCATGCTGGTGACGGAACGGGCGGGCAATTTACGCATCATGGCCACGGACGGCACGCTATCGGAACCGCTGACTGGCGTGCCCAAGGTCGAAGTCATCGGCCAAGGCGGCCTTCTCGACGTGACCCTCGACCCGGAATTCAAATCCAACAAGCTCGTCTACATTTCCTATTCAGAAGCCGGCGACGATGGCGCGGGAACGGCCGTGGCGCGCGGGAAGCTCGGGGATGACGGTCTCAAAGACGTGCAAGCGATCTTCCGACAGATACCCAAGGTCAAAGGTGGAAATCATTTCGGCAGCCGGCTGGTCTTCTCCCCGGACGGCAAGTTGTTCGTCACCCTTGGCGAACGTTTCAAGTTCGAACCCGCCCAAGACCTTGGAAACCATCTCGGCAAGGTCGCGCGCATCGATCCGGATGGCTCGGTGCCGGCGGATAACCCGTTCATAAGCCAGCAAGACGCGCAGCCAGAGATTTGGTCCTACGGCCACCGTCACCCGCAAGGGGCTGCCATCCACCCGGAGACCGGCAAGCTGTGGCAAACCGAATTCGGCCCAAAAGGCGGAGACGAGCTGAACATCCCCGCGCCCGGCGCCAACCATGGCTGGCCCGTGGTGAGCTGGGGAATCCATTACGACGGTAAGGACATCCCCAATCCGCCGAGCCATCCTGAGTTCGCCGACGCGATTTACCATTGGACGCCGGTGATCTCGCCCTCTGGCATCGCCTTCTACACGGACGACGCCATTCCAGGCTGGAACGGCAATCTCCTAATCGCCGGTTTGTCGTCGCAAGGCGTAGTCCGTCTCAGCCTCGACGGCGAGACAGTTACTGGCGAGGAGCGTATTCCGCTCGGCGCGCGCATCCGCAATGTCGCCCAAGGGCCCGGCGGCGCGGTCTACGTGCTGACCGACGAGGGCGACGGCAAGGTCCTGCGGCTCACGGCGGAAACTCCGTGAAGGCTCCACTCTCTCTCGGATTCTTCGGCCTGTTTGGCCGCTCACCTGTGCTGCGCGAGTTCGACACGGCACTGCGTTCGGTGGATTTACATCCCAAACTCGTGCCCGAGGCCATCAAACTCACCGCGATGAAGATGCTCATGGAACAAACGGGTCGCGACGATCCGGGCGTCGCTGCCATGCGTTCTGCCGCCGAGATCATTGCCTATTGCATCATCGGCGCGGACGCCTTCGCCGGCACCAACACCGTTCGGCTTGCCGATGACATCGAGCAGCGGATCGATGCGGCACTTGCGACCGGGACCAACCTCGACGCCAAGCTCGTGCTGCTCGCGCTTCACGCACGCGTGATTCAGCAAAGTGTGGTGGATCATTTTAAGTTAGAAGTCGTCTCCGACTGAAATCGACCCAAAATCCTATTATTGCCGTACTGACCGGTGATTGAAGTCGCTGGCCCAACCACCCTGCCCGACCGGACCATCTCAGCTCATGCCGCCCATGATTTCTGTGAAAAACCTGTCGAAGACGTACAAGTCAGGTTTTCAGGCCCTCAAGGTCACCAATCTTGATATCGACAAAGGCGAGATCTTCGCCCTGCTCGGCCCGAATGGCGCCGGCAAGACCACGATGATCAGCATCATCTGCGGCATCGTTACCCCGAGCTCTGGCTCGGTGACGGTCGACGGCCACAACATCATCACCGACTACCGTGCAGCCCGGTCCATGATCGGCTTGGTGCCGCAGGAGTTGACCGCCGATATGTTCGAGACCGTGTGGAGCACGGTCACGTTCAGCCGCGGCCTGTTCGGCAAATGGCCGAACCCCGCCCATATCGAGAAGCTGCTCAAGGACCTGGCCCTTTGGGACAAGAAGGATTCCAAGCTCATGACGCTGTCGGGCGGCATGAAGCGCCGGGTGATGATCGCCAAGGCGCTATCGCACGAGCCGAGCGTCCTTTTCCTCGATGAGCCGACGGCAGGCGTCGATGTCGAGTTGCGCAAGGACATGTGGCAGCTGGTGCGGAATCTCCGCGACTCCGCGGTGACGGTTATTCTGACCACCCATTACATCCAAGAAGCCGAGGACATGGCGGACAGGATCGGCGTGATCAACAATGGCGAGCTGATCTTGGTCGAGGACAAAGACGAGCTGATGCACAAGCTCGGCAAGAAGCAGCTGACGCTTGAACTGCATGAGGCGCTCAATGAGATCCCAGCGGAACTCGCCGAACACCATCTAATGCGAGCCAATGACGGCGCCGAGCTCATCTACACCTATGACAGCCAAGCTCCGCGCACGGGCATCACCGGCTTGCTGACTGACCTCGCGCAGGCCGGAATCACCTTCAAGGACCTCGACACGACCCAACGTTCGCTCGAGGACATCTTCGTTGACCTCGTGAGGCGAGACGGATGAATCTCCCGGCGATAATCGCAATTTACAAATTTGAAATGGCCCGCTGGGGACGCACGTTCCTGCAAAGCCTCGTGGCGCCGGTGATCGCCACGTCGCTTTATTTCGTGGTGTTCGGCGCGGCGATCGGCTCACGCATTACCGAGATCGAAGGCATCCCTTACGGCGCCTTCATCGTGCCGGGGCTCATCATGCTGATGCTACTCACCCAGAGTGTCGCCAACGCCTCGTTCGGCATTTATTTCCCGCGCTTCACCGGCATGATCTACGAACATCTTTCGGCGCCCATCTCACCCGTGGAGATCGTGACCGGTTTTGTGGGCGCCGCAGCCACCAAGTCGATTATCCTCGGCCTCATCATTCTCGCCACTGCGGGGCTGTTCGTGCCGCTTCATATCGAGCATCCATTTTGGATGGCGGGATTCCTGTTGCTAACGGCGATCACGTTCAGCCTGCTGGGTTTCGTCATCGGCATCTGGGCCGACGGCTTTGAGCAGCTACAGCTTGTGCCGCTGCTCATCATCACGCCGCTGACCTTCCTCGGCGGCACCTTCTATTCGCTCAACGTGCTGCCGCCAGTGTGGCAGACCGTGTCGCTGTTCAATCCCGTAGTTTATCTCGTCAGCGGCTTCCGCTGGAGCTTCTACGGCACGTCGGATGTGAGCGTGGAGGTCAGCCTCGCCATGATCGGGCTGTTCCTGGCCATCGGCCTCGTCGCTGTGTGGTGGATATTCAAGACCGGCTACCGGCTGAAGAACTAGAGCGTCGCAGGTCTTTCTACCTACGGTTAGGCAGAGGAATCCCAAGCTTTGGGCCTTCGGCGTCAACCTTGTTAGCCGGATTGGACAGTTTGGGGCCCCGAACGCCTAGTTTTTCCTCATAGAAAAGACTATATTTATGACGTGGTGCACGGAGGCCGCACTCGATTGTTCTCAGTTATTCCGTTGTAAGCAGTGAAGGTTAGACTCCATGTCCACGTTCGATTTCACCGCGGCGGCCGAACTCTTCCCGGCCCGAAGCTGGAAGGCCAGATCGCACGGCATAAGCTATAAGCGGTTTTCAGACGCAGCCGAGGCCGTCCGTTACGCTATTGAGGATCTTCCGCCTGAGTGCCTCTTGGGCACCTATCTCGAAGTCGAGGAGGAGAGGTTCGACAGTGGCGGCATCCGGCGCTTATACGATTGCGCCGAGTATCCGCTTGATCGCGCCGTACCGGACGATGGTAAGGCTGAGGGTGACGGCGATGCCGAAGCCAAGCCGAAGCGCAGCAAGCGCGCCAAGCGCACCTAACGAACGCTTAGCAGACCCCCGAAACTAACAAGCCGCCCCCGAAGGGGCGGCTTTCATTCTCGTCAAAGCTTTAAGAGTTGTCCGGTTTAAGGACTACTCAGCCTTGATGCTTGCAACAGCGGTCTTGCCGCTGCGGCTGTCGACCTCGGTGTCGAACGACACCTTCTGGCCCTCGACGAGGCTCGACATGCCGGCGCGCTCAAGCGCAGTTGCATGAACGAAGACGTCCTTGCCGCCATCATCAGGCTCGATAAAGCCAAAACCTTTTTGCGTATTGTAGAATTTTACAGTGCCCGTGGTCATCGGGTAGTCCTTTCGTCTAGTCGATACAGTGGTGCTCAAGTCCGCAACAATTGCGAGCTGAACGGGAATTGTCGATGTTTGGGAGGGTTCTGATCGTGCGCCATGCGCTACGGCCACATTGTCCGGCCAAATGTCGATGGAAAAGACTAAGCGGAAAGCGTGGCATTTGCAAGGCCCAGTGCACCATCCAATGGTAGGAGCTGAGTGCGGCGCAACAAGAGGGAAATAGCATGGGAGATCAGGCAAAGACGAAACAAGAAGACGAACCGACACTCCATCGCTCGATCGGACCTACCCAGATGGCCCTTTACGGGCTCGGCAGCATGCTTGGCGCCGGAATTTACGGCCTGATGGGTAAAGTGGCGGGCCAGGTTGGCAACGCCGTATGGCTCGCCTTCATCGTCGCGCTCATCGCCGCGCTGCTGACCGCTCTTTCATATGCCTCACTTGGCTCGCGCTATCCCCGTGCGGCGGGCGCCGCCTATGTCACCCAGCGCGCTTATGGTTTCCCGCTGTTAAGCTTTATGGTCGGCCTGGCGCTTGTGTGCTCCGGCCTCACATCTATCGCCACCCAGAGCCGCGTGTTTGCCGCCAATCTTGCCGAGCTAATCGGTCTCGACGGCGTACCCATCGCCTGGCTGGCCCTCGGCTTCCTCTTTGTCGTGACCGGCATCGTGTTCCGCGGCATCCGGGAATCCATGTGGGTGAATGTGCTGTGCACATTGGTCGAAGCCGCCGGCCTCATTCTCGTCGTGGCGGTTGGAGTCTCCTATTGGGGCTCGGTCAACTACCTCGAGACACCGGCGCTGCCCGGCGAAGACCACATGACCCTGCTGGTCATTCAAGGCGCGGTGCTCGCCTTCTTCGCCTTTATTGGCTTTGAAGACATGTACAACGTCGCCGAGGAAGTGCGCGAACCGCAGCGCACGATCCCCATCGGCCTGATCTCCGCCATGGTGCTCGCCACGATCATCTATATCGCCGTGGCGATTACCGCCGTCTCGGTGGTTCCTTGGCAGGAATTGGCGATCGTACCGGGGCCAATCACTGAAGTCGTAGCGCGCGCCGCACCCTTCATTCCCCCGATCCTGTTCACCGCGATCACGCTTTTCGCAGTGGCCAATACCGGCCTGGTCAACTTCGTCACGGCCTCGCGCCTGCTTTACGGCATGGGCCGCCAAGGCCTGTTGCCGAAGGTCTTCGGTAAGGTCCATAACGGCAGGCGGACACCGCATATCGCCATCGCTGTGCTGTTCATGATCCTCGCACCACTCACGCTCACCGGCACAATCTCCGAGCTGGCGTCCGCTACCGTGCTGCTTTTGCTCGCGGTGTTCGCAGTGGTGAACGGCGCGCTGTTTGTCTTGAAAGGCCGCAAGAGCGAGAAGCCGGGGCTGTTCGAGGTGCCCCGCTTCGTACCGGCGCTTGGCACGATCGTATGTACCGGACTGATCGCCGTGCGGGTCACCACCGGCGACTGGCGCGCGCCTGCCCTCGCCGGGGCACTACTGGTTGGCTGCTTGGTGATCTATTTCGCGATGCGATCGCACGCGCTTCCAGCCGGAGACGTGGTGGAGCCCGACGGCGAGGCCTAAGAAGCGAAATTAGTCGGCGAGCCGGTGGGGCGGATGGCGCTGATCGCCACGGCGGTTCAGCCGGCGGACATAAGTGATAGTCGCGCTTGGCCGCTCGGCCTTGACCCTAAGCGCCGCGACCAGAGCATCCTCCGCCCTGACCACGATCCGATCGCCCTTGCCTTCAGAATTGATGCCGACGGTGAATTGCGACTGCATGGGAGCCCCTTCCTCTTCGGCGGCTTCAAGCCTAGCCAAAACGGGACGGTCTCGCATCAACGATTCATGAGCCGTCCGCAGGAATATCTTTCCGGCCTACCCTAGGCCAGGCTGAATTTATGGCCTGGTGGCGGCCAGGCTTCCACGCGAGGCCGGCGCGGTAGTGGCAACGGCCGATGCGCTAACCGATTTGCCGATGACAGCCGACGCGACCTTCCCGTCGAGCCCATAGATGTCGTTGAAGGTCTTCACCTTGCCGTTCTCATCGACCACGGCGGTAAAATAGGTCGTATGCACCGGGATCGGATGGTCGAGTGCAACCCCACTGTTATTTCCCTTGGCCAAGAGCTGATCGACCTTAGATTTCGGCCATCCTTTATCCTCGGCGAGCAGGACCGCTGCGACGACCCCAGGATTGGCGACGCGGGGACATTGATGGCCCGCGGAGCGCACCGACTTCTTCAACAGGTCGCGCTTGATGGTGTCGTGCATGTAGACGATATGTTTGTTGGGATAGAGGAACTTCACCTTGCCAAGCACATTGGTCGGGCCAGGCGCCTGGATGAAGCTGATCGCCCCCATGTTGACCTTATTCCAGTCGATCGTGCTGGGATCGACCCGTTTGCCCTTATAGGCCACCTTCAGCCCGTGCTGCTTCAGGACGGCGGTGTTACCGCCGCCGAAAAAGCCACCGCTACCTTTCCGCAATTTCGGCAGAAGGTCTTCCCTGACGATGGTGGGCGGCACGACCCATTCCGGATTGAACACGATGGACTTCATGTCGGCGGAGAAAACAGGCGTTGCGTAGACCGGCTTGCCGACAACGACCCGCTCGGAATGAATGGTCTTACCGCCTTTGACCACGAACATCATGTACTCAGGCGTGTTGAGCTGGACATGAAGAGGCCCGAGATCCTCCGGCATCCAGCGCCAGCGTTCCATATTCACCAGCAGCTTCTTCACGTCATTCGGCTTGGCGTCACCACCGGCGCGCGCCTTAAGCAGCGCCTGACGTAGCCGCTCGAATTGCTCGTGCTTCGGATGCAGGCCCGTAAGGTAGGCCTCCGGAGTCTCCGTCACCATGATTTCGGTCAGCACGGTCTTCGGATCGCGCAACGTCGCCTTCTGGTCCATGACCTTGCTCAGCGCGGACGGATTTGCTCGGCCGCCCCGCGCATAGCGGGCATATCTCAAAATGGCGAGGTCGATGGCGATCTCGGTGGCGGCCTGATCCTCCGCCGTCGTGGGTTGGTAGTCCGCGGGCGGTACCACGAAGGCACCAACGTCGAGACCCCATTCGTCGGCCTTGGTGATCTCGCCGAGAATGCTTTGCGCCTCTGGCGAAAGTCCGTCGCTGGTCATCCACAACGCGGGGCCGGTGTGCTCGGCGTAGAATGCTTCCAAGGCTGCGATGTCGTCGGCGTGGGCGCCGGCACGTGAGCCAGCATCCTTCAACCCTGCCCGGATTTCATCGACGATCAGCAGCTTCTCAGGCTGGGGCGCCTGTGGCGCCATAACCTCGGCTTCGGGCGCTGGGATTTCGTCGACTGTGCCGGGCAGGCTGGCGACGACTTCCGCTTCTTGCACGTCTGACGCGGCGAGTGCGGCGGGATTATCGGGGATGGCGAGGATCGTGCTGGTGGCAGCCGTCTCTTCCTGACTGCCCGCTGCAACCCATAGGGCAAGCCCCGCAAGGAGCACACAGGCTCCTGCCACACCGAAGATCGCTACTAATGACCGTCTACGCATCCCACTAGACTCCGCTTCTACCCCTAGCGTAGTCGCAAGTGGGTCCTTCTGCCACATAGAAAATTGCCCCAAGGCGATGCGCGAAAACCCCGAAAAGAGCCGTTTAAGCCTTCAATTCCTTGGCTTTCCCTGCGTTGAACCTCTTGATGCTGGCTCTCGATGGCCTATACTCCAATTGAGAATTGGAAGAAGCCGGCCTTGTGCCGGACCTTTTTACACCCCATATATACTCACTGTGAGCATTATAAGCTACAGGAGGCACTTAAATCAATGGCGACAGTTCGAACCGGCATACCAGAATTGGAAGCGATGGCGCAGGCCGCCCTTCCCCGGCTCCCTTTGCCGGATCTCGCCTATACGCCCGAAGTGTCGGCTGAGACCGCGCATCTGTATGAGCGCGTCGCGCGGGTGATCCCGCCCGTCGAGTGGCCGAGCTTCGCGCCCTACATCAAGGCGATCAACGACCTGAAGCAGGTACGCAACGCTGTTGTGCTCGCCCACAACTACATGACGCCCGAGGTCTTTCATTGTGTCGCTGACGTCGTTGGCGACTCCCTCCAGCTTGCGCGCGAGGCCTCTGAGGCCGACGCCGATGTCATAGTGCAATGCGGCGTGCATTTCATGGCCGAGACCTCGAAGCTGCTGAACCCCGACAAGACGGTGCTGATACCTGATATGCGCGCTGGCTGTTCGCTCGCGGACTCGATTACCGGCGCCGACGTGCGAGCGCTGCGCGAGGCATATCCGAGCGTGCCGGTGGTGACCTATGTCAACACCTCGGCCGACGTGAAGGCGGAGTCTGACATCTGCTGTACGTCGTCCAACGCGGTGCGCGTGGTGGAGTCGCTTGGGGTCAAGCGCGTCATCATGATCCCCGATGAGTATCTCGCCAAATGGGTGCAGACCCAGACGGATATCGAGATCATCACCTGGAAGGGTCATTGCGAAGTGCATGAGCGCTTCACGGCGGATGAGATGCGCGCCTATCGTGAGGCCGATCCGGGTGTGAAGATTATCGCGCACCCCGAGTGTCCGCCGGATGTGATCGACGAGGCCGACTTTACCGGCTCGACTTCGGGCATGATCAAATGGGTCAAGGACAATCAGCCGTCCAAGGTGCTCCTCGTGACCGAGTGTTCCATGAGCGACAACGTCGCGGTCGAGGTCCCGAACACTGAGTTCGTGCGCCCCTGTAACCTCTGTCCGCACATGAAGCGCATCACCCTGCCCAAGATCCTGGACAGTCTCATCTTCATGAAAGACGAGGTGACTATCGATCCGGCAGTCGCCGGCCCGGCCCGCGCGGCGGTCGAGCGCATGATTAACCTCAACCACTAATGAGGGCGTGCCTCTTTGGCGTGTGGCTCACGTGACCAAGTCCGGCAAACAGCAAATGAACGCGCACGACAACGGCGACGGCATCGTCGTGGTGGGGGCCGGCTTGGCCGGTCTGTTTACCGCGCTGAAACTTGCACCGCTCCCTGTCACGGTGATCTCGCCCGCCCGCCTCGGTGAAGGCGCCTCCAGCCTTTGGGCCCAGGCTGGCTTGGCAGCGGCGCTCGCCGAGGGCGACACACCGGAACACCACGCCGAAGACACGATCCGCGCCGGCGCCGGCATCGTCGACGAAAAGGTCGCGCTGCTCATGGCGCAAGAAGCGCGGGAGCGCATCGAGGATCTGCTGCGCTATGGCGTGCCCTTCGACAAGGATCTGGAAGGCCGCTTGAGCCTCAGTCACGAGGCCGCGCATCGCAACCGTCGCATTCTTCACGTTAAGGGAGACACCGCGGGGCGCGCCATCATGGGGGCGATCACCGAGGCCGCGCGGACTACCCCATCGATCCGGGTTCTGGAGGGCCTTACAGCCCACGATTTGATCGTGCATAACGGCCGCGTTCAGGGCATCTCGCTAGCGCCGGTCGATGGCGAGGCAGGCGCACAAGGACTGGTGCTTCCGGCGCGCGCCGTCGTATTGGCGACCGGAGGTGCAGGCCAGGTCTACGGCATCACCACCAACCCGCTCGAAGCGCGAGGCGGAGGCGTGGCCATCGCCGCGCGGGCCGGCGCCGTGATCGCCGACGCGGAATTCATACAATTTCATCCCACCGCCATGGACATTGGCCGCGACCCCGCGCCGCTCGCCACCGAGGCGCTGCGCGGCGAAGGTGCTATCCTCGTCAACGGAAAAGGCGAGCGTTTCATGCGCGCCGTGCATGAGGACGCCGAGCTTGGCCCTCGCGACGTGGCGGCCCGCGCGGTCTACCGCGAAATCGTTGGTGGCCGTGGCGCGTTCTTGGATTGCCGCCCAGTCGGGCCGTCTCTGGTCGACCATTTCCCGGCTGTGATTGCCGCGTGCGGGAGGGCCGGCATCGACCCCACGCGCGAGGCGATCCCGGTGGCGCCGGCGGCCCATTATCATATGGGCGGGGTTTTCACCGACGCTCAGGGCCGTAGCACTGTCGATGGGCTTTGGGCATGTGGCGAGGTGACCTCAACCGGCGCACATGGCGCCAACCGGCTGGCTTCAAACTCGCTGCTTGAGGCGGTGGTGTTCGGGGCGCGTGTTGCCGACGACATCGCCAGCTCCCTGCCCCCGCTGCCGTCCACCAAGATTGCCATCGCGATGCCGGACGTAGAGACCTATGAGCCCAACAAAGAGGCTGAGCAGACCCTCCGCCGCACCATGTCGGCGGATGTCGGTGTGGTACGCGACGCCCAATCCTTGACCAATGCGCTGAACACCATCGTCTCGCTCGAGCGGGATAACGAAGACGACAAGCAATTCGCGAACATGCTCACCACGGCCAAACTGATTACAGCGGCGGCTCTCAAGCGGAAAGAAAGCCGCGGCGCGCATTTCCGCAGCGACTATCCGGCACCGGAGGCAGCTCAGGCAAAGCGGAGCTTCATCACGCTGACTAAAGCCGACGAAATCGCCCGCGAGGCGGCTAGCGCATCGAGCGCCCCGCGCCTTCGCGCGGTGTCGCAAGCATGACGGAAGCGACGTCTCCCCGTCTGGAGCTCCCGAAGCTACTCGTGCAGCAAGCAGTCGAAGCCACGCTTGCCGAGGATCTTGGGCTTGCCGGCGACATCACCACCGACCCCATCATTGCAGCAGACGCTCAAGGCGAAGCGGCGATCGTGGCACGGGAGCCTGGCGTGATCGCAGGGCTTGATCTCGCCGAGGCCGCATTCAAGACACTCGACCCAGAAGCCAGGTTCACCCGGGTGGTGAATGATGGCGGCAAGGTTGAGACCTACGACATCATCGCCAAGGTCATGGGTCGCACGCGAGCGCTGCTGACGGCTGAGCGGACGGCGCTGAACTTCTTCTGCCACCTCAGCGGCATCGCCACGCTCACCTCTGCCTATGTGGCCAAGGTCCAAGGCACGACCGCGCGCATCGCCTGCACGCGCAAGACGACGCCAGGCTTACGTGCGTTCGAAAAATTCGCGGTCAGATGCGGCGGCGGAGTCAATCACCGCTTCGGCCTCTATGACGCCGTGCTGGTAAAAGACAATCATATTGCCGCTGCGGGCGGGATCGAGGCGGCGCTTCGGCTGCTTCGCGCGCGGTCCAGTCATCTGGTCAAAATCGAGGTCGAGGTCGACACACTCGCGCAACTCGAAGAGGCCTTGCGGTTCGAAGTCGATGCGGTGCTGCTCGACAATATGGATACGGCTACGCTGAAGAAGGCCGTAGGCCTGACAAACGGGCGCGCGCTCATGGAAGCTTCGGGCGGCGTGTCTCTAGAGACTGTGGCAGGAATTGCAGCGACGGGCGTCGACCTCATCTCGGTCGGCGCGCTTACTCACTCGCCGCGTAGCCTAGACTCATCGCTTGACTGGTCGGCGCGCTAGAACCGGCCACCGTGCTAACCGCGGAAGCGAGAGAGAGCGTCGGCGACAGCAAATAGCCCGAGGGGTTAGAGTCTGCTCCGTCTTCCACGGGGTCAGCCGAAGCTTCGATGGCATAAGGCTTCCCGTTGCGCTTCTTATAGAAAATATGCCGGCCGATCTTGTCGATCTTGCGCATGTGGCGAGCCCAGCGCGGGTTCACATAGTTCGCATGATAGAAGGTGGAATATCCGACCTCGGGGAGCCATTGATCGCCGGACATGACTTCCTTGGCGAGATCCTGAGCGAGCGCCCATTGCTCTTTATTGCGCGGATTGTCGGTGTGGCCGTCGCACGCGAATGAGAACTGACAACCCTTCCGCATCTGGCCCTGGAAGACGACACCACAGATGGTCTCAGGGAAGAGCGGGCTGCGTACGCGATTGAGGACTACCTGAGCGACGGCGATCTGGCCTCGCTTCGACTCTCCGCGCGCTTCGAAATAGATCGCGGTGGAAAGACAGCGGCGTTCGCGGTCCTCAAACTCAGGCTGGGTCTCGCCCTTGTAACGAAACTCGAGCGCATCCGGGCTCGGATGGTAGGCGATCTCCTCGACGGTGGGCCGGAAGGCATCGACCTGGAAGTCCGCGTTGAACGGCGAGGAGTAGCTCGCGTTCATAAAGAGAGAATTCTCGGCGCGACCGGCGGGCGGCGCTGTGAGCGCAACCTCGGAGGTCGTCGGCTTCAGGCGGTCGGCCTTGGTGGCGCGGTGCACGACGGCGATGCGGCCTAAGCCCGGCGCACCGCCGAGGCTTGCGGTAATAAGCTGCTTGCGGGCGTGTGTGGCGGGCTGGGGCCTGACGGCAATAATTTTTGTCGCCCCGCCAGGGACACTGCGGTGAGCAACGGGCACAGGGCTAGCCACGTAAAGCTCGACCTCAGACGCTAAACGGCTCTCCGTTGCGGCAACGAAGGCACCCAAGCCAATGAGAGGAAGCGGCACAAACGCAGCTACTGCGTGCCACATCCGACGAGACGAGCGCCGGCCCATATTCCCTCCAAGTCCCCAAAATCTCGTGAGATAACCGCCGGTCGTTCCGGAAGTTCCCCCACTTTTACCCTAACCGTGCAGCCCATTAGGCTTGCGCAGCCGGGGCGTCCCCATATCAACCAGGTGGAATGGCAGGAAAATAAAAGACTTGATCAAAGACCTAAGTCGAATGTCCCCACCGGGTCCCAAGCCCGGAATCCCGTCTATTGCCCTAAACGCTGCCCGAGATGTTAGCGCAAATTGTGATTATCGGCAACGACCGCCTATTACGACTGGGAAGGGCTAATTATCCGTTAGCACCAAAACAGGATTTTATTAACCATATCAATAAGATGCGTTTTCCAGTGCCCCCAGAATAGAGCCGGTACAAGCCGGAAACACACGAGCACATTGGAAAACAAAAATGGCCAATCAGCAGAGCCCCAAATCCCGCGCCCGAGCCCTCATCAAGAAGTTCAACGAGGAATGCGCCTACACCCGCGACCACCTGTTCCGCGACATCGCCAACGAGATCGCCGCAGCGGAGCGGAGAGGGTCCGACGTTGGGCATGTCCATTTTTGAGCGGTAAGCAGACATCCCTGATCCGCACTCTGACGTCCGCTAGTAGCCCAATGCGGACATCGCGCGGCATCCCAAATGTACGAGCCGAGCTGCCTCCGTATTTCTAGCGGCCGCCAGGTTCACGGGGCACTCTGGATAAAATGGGCCCGCTCGAGGATTTATGGCTTGAGGGATATCAGGGCATCTGCCACATGTTATGCCAATCTGCAGAGCTATAGTCTTGCAGGGTTATGTGGAGGAGCATCTGATGGGTATCTACGCAGTAGCAAGATCGCTTGTTTGGCTCATGGCGATCGTCTTCGCGTTCGTCGCGCCGGCCACGGCCCAAACAACCGACAAGCCGAACATCCTGGTGATATGGGGTGACGATATCGGCGGCTTCAACATCAGTGCCAACAACCAGGGCCTGATG
>JAGPVD010000099.1 GCA_018067145.1 Methyloceanibacter sp. | reverse complement strand
GTGTCTACCAATTCCACCACGCCCGCGTTCCAAGGGAAGCCCGCGATAGACCCGCCAGCACCCTGCTCTACCGGACCATATACACTGGGGATTCTCTGGCTGCTAGGCCCTCTGGAGACATGGCGAAGCAGTCAGGGGTGGCCGATGGGCTGGCGGGGTGGCGACCCCTAATTCATGCTCGCATTGTCTAATGCCTTGGAACGGGATGCCTCCAGCGCCGCGTTTCCTGCAATTTCCGCGACTTGCGGCGCTTGATGACGCTCAGTAGGGTGCCCCCGAATATGAGATTTCGAAAGCTCCCCAGTGTCCCATAGTAACGGCATCATCGAAGCGATCGGCAACACGCCGCTGATCAAGCTCAAGCGCGCGTCCGAGGAAACTGGCTGCACCATCCTCGGCAAGGCTGAGTTTATGAACCCAGGCCAGTCGGTTAAGGACCGCGCAGCACTGTTCATCATTAGGGATGCCCTGAATTCCGGCAAGCTGAAACCCGGTGGTGTTGTGGTCGAAGGCACGGCCGGAAATACCGGCATTGGCCTCGCGCTTGTGGGCAATGCGCTTGGTCTGAAGACCGTCATCGTGATCCCCGAGACCCAGTCGGACGAGAAAAAACAGATGCTGCGTCTGACGGGTGCCCAGTTGATCGAGGTGCCCGCCGTTCCGTACAAGAACGACAACAATTATGTGAAATATTCCGGCCGCCTTGCCGAAGAGCTTGCGGGCACGGAAGCGAACGGCGCCATCTGGGCCAACCAATTCGACAATGTGGCGAACCGCCAGGGCCATATCGAGACGACCGCGCAGGAAATTTGGCGCGATCTCGATGGCAAGGTCGACGGCTTTATCTGCGCTGTGGGCACGGGCGGCACGTTGGCCGGCGTGTCCATGGGGCTGAAGGAACACAAGCCCGACGTCGTGATCGGCATCGCCGACCCAATGGGCGCCGCGCTCTATAATTTTTACAAGCACGGCGAACTGAAATCCGAAGGCAGTTCCATCACCGAAGGGATTGGTCAGGGCCGCATCACTGCCAATCTCGAAGGGGCTGAGATCGACCAGGCCTTCCAGGTTCCTGATACCGAGGCCCTGCCCGTTGTGTTCGATCTCTTGAGCGAGGAAGGTCTGTGCCTCGGCGGATCGAGCGGCATCAACGTCGCCGGCGCCGTAAAGCTCGCTCGCGAAATGGGTCCCGGCCACACCATCGTCACGGTGCTCTGCGATTACGGCACGCGTTATCAAAGCAGGCTGTTCAACCCCGAATTCCTGCGCGAAAAGGATTTGCCCGTGCCCGAATGGCTCGACAAAAGCCAACCCGCCGCACCGGCCGTATTTGTCTAGCTAAGAATTGGAGAAGTGAAGTTGTCGACGCCGAAGACATGGCTGATTGAGGCCGACGAACTTGAGCGCGAACTCGATGCACCTGATTTTGTGATCATCGATGCGACTTGGTACATGTCGGGCGAAGACAAGGATGCGCGTGCGGACTATCTCGCGGAGCATATTCCCGGCGCAATTTTCTTCGACATCAATGAAATCGCCGACAATGCGAGCGCCCTGCCCCATATGCTGCCCTCGCCGGAGAAGTTCTCTTCACGTATGCAGGCCATGGGCATCGGTGATGGACAGCGTATTGTGGTCTATGACCGTGCCGGCATGTTCAGCGCGCCACGGGTGTGGTGGATGTTCCGAGTCATGGGCGTCGAGGATGTTAGCGTCTTGAATGGCGGTTTGCCGAAATGGAGGGCCGAGGGTCGTCCCCTGATGACCGCCGAGCCGTCACAGCGCACTACGCGTCATTTCACGGCACGACGCAATCACGATCTCGTACGTGACGTGGATGACTTGAAGGCCCTGGTCAACGACAAGTCCGCCGTCATTGTCGATGCACGTTCGCCCGAAAGATTTGCAGGCAGTGCGCCGGAACCGCGCGAGGGCTTGCGCGCCGGTCACATTTCGGGCGCGCATAACATTCCATTCGGGAAAGTCCTCAACGCAGACGGCACGCTCAGATCGACAGCGGAACTCAATACGCTGTTCGAGGCGGTTGGTGTCGATCCCCATAAGCCGGTGGTTGCGAGCTGCGGATCGGGCATCACGGCCTGTGTGCTTGCGCTGGCGCTTTCTGAGATCGGTCATCGCCGCACGTCGGTCTATGACGGGTCCTGGGCGGAATGGGGCGCCGATGACAGCCTTCCTATCGAGACTGGCAACTAACGCGGTCAGACCACTCCCTTCGCCTCGACTAGAGGCTCATATGAGCAAAGCCACCAAAACGCCTAACAAGACCCACAAACAGGACACGCGGCTCGCCCATTCAGGACGTGATCCGTCGTGCCATCATGGCTTCGTCAACACGCCGATCTATCGCGGTTCGACGGTGCTCTACCCCTCGATGGCGTGTCTTGAGGCGAACGCCCAAGACTACAGCTATGGCCGTCTCGGTACGCCGACGGTAGAGGCGCTTCAGACCACCCTGGCCGAGCTAGAGGGCGGAGATGCCACTCTGCTGACGCCGTCCGGCCTTTCGGCTGTGTCGGCGGCGTTGCTCGCCTTCGCGTCCGCTGGCGATCACATCCTGGTTTCGGATTCTGTCTACCGCCCGACTCGGCGTTTCTGCGACAACGTGCTGAAGCGGCTTGGGGTCTCCACGAGTTATTACGACCCGCTCATTGGCGGTGACATCGCCAAGCTCCTCACTGACAAGACGCGGGTGGTGTTCACTGAGTCCCCGGGGTCCCAGACCTTCGAGGTGCAGGACATTCCGGCCATTGCCGAAGCGGCGCATGCTCGCGACGCCGTGGTTATCATGGACAATACCTGGGCGACGCCGCTCTACTTCAAACCATTTGCGCACGGCGTCGATGTGTCGATCCAGGCGGCCACCAAATATATCGTCGGCCATGCCGATGCCATGCTGGGCGCCATCACGACCACCAAGGAGACGACAAGTGCGGTCGCGAGGGTCCATGACGAGCTTGGACTATGCCCGGGGCCTGAGGACGTGTTTCTAGCCCTGCGTGGCCTGCGGAGCTTGAGTGTCCGCCTCGAACGCCATCAGAAGTCAGGCCTCGAACTTGCCGAATGGCTCGCCGCTCGGCCTGAGGTCGCCCGTGTGCTGCATCCGGGGCTCGCCAGCGATCCCGGTCACGCGTTGTGGAAGAGCGATTTTGCCGGCGCTTCGGGTCTATTCAGCATTGTCCTGAAACCCTATGGCCGCCAGGCGCTGGCCGGCATGCTCGATGATTTGCAGCTGTTTGGCATGGGTTATTCCTGGGGCGGTTACGAGAGCTTGATAATTCCCTTTGACCCCAGTTCGTATCGCAGCGCGACCATCTGGCAGGAGGACGGCCCGGGCCTGCGTCTGCATGTGGGTCTAGAGGATATCGACGACCTCAAGGCCGATCTCGATGCCGGCTTTGGGAGGCTTGCCGCGGGCGCCTGATCACTCAGCTGAAGTGATAGTAGACGGCAAGCGTAACGGCGTAGACCACGAGCACGAGCGCTGAGTCCCGGCCTATCCCAAATATCGTTTTAGGTGACCGGATAAGCAGGCCTGCGAGATAGATCGACGTCACGAGAACACCGGAGACCAGCGCAAAGGCCGTGGCCTGATCGATGGCGCCGAGGATAGGGTTGCCGATATAGACAAGATCCGCCGGCAGAATGAGTGCCACCATCAGAAGATTGCTGCCGAAGATATTGGAGATCGCCATGCTGTAGGCCCCGATGCGTACGGCAGCGATGGTCGTGCTCACCTCGGGCAGAGAGGTGGCGGCGGCGAGCAGCGTTACGCCGATGAAGCTTGAGCCGATGCCGGTCTGCTCGGCGATCGCCGCCGCGCTCACCGTCAATCCGAGCGCGCAGATGAGGATGGCTAGGCCCAATAAGATGAAACAGCGCACGAGGCCCGGGAAAGAGACTTTGTCGAGCGCCTTCTCTGGCGGCATCTCGGTGATCTGAGGTTCCACGGGCTCGCAGGCTCCAACCGGGAGCCATGTTTCGTTTTTGTCGTATTCGCGCAGCACCATGACGATGGCTACATAGGCGACGCCGAGCAACAACGTGCCGAGACCGACGCCAATGGGCAGCATGAATTCCCCGACGGCATGAAGTCCGAGCAATAGCGCCAGTAGGCCGATGAGCAAGGTCGCCTCGAGTGCCGACGCGGGGCCGCGCGGATAGGCGGTAAGCGCCATACCGGCGAATGAGAGGTCGGCGACGGCGAGGATGGCCGTCTGCATGGTGATGCCGCCGAACATATTCCCCAGCACGAGTTCGGCCTGTCCGGCGAAGGCGCCATAGAGCGTCGTCACCATTTCCGGCAGAGAGGTCACGGCGGCGACAAACACCAGCCCCATGAAGGCGTGGCCAATCTTCTTCCGGTCCGCAATGGCGTCAGCATAGTGGGCGAGCCGGACGCCCGCGCACCATACGCCTATCGCCGCTACAACGAACAGTATGAGGTTTAGGGCGACGGGCTGCTGTGCAAGGGCCGTGATCAAACCGGCATTCCTGTCATGTTGGCCGGAAGCATTCCGATCGCAGACCAAACGGTCATAGTGGGGTTCTCTCGCGAGGCCGGATCAGGCCCTTGGGCGATGGGGGGACACGCGCGCTCCGCCAAGAGCACACATTATTCCCAAACACGGCGATTGCGAGACGCGTGGTGCCCCATCTCGTCGCGAAGGTCAAAAATAGAGGCTATTGGCTAGTTCAGAGCGTAGGCCGCCAGTGTATTGTCCAGCATCATTGGGATGACAACGGTCTTCTTGGCTGGAAAATACGTCAGGTCGGCGCTTCCCTGATTGAGATTGATCAACTGATCGGCCTTGCCCTTGCTGTCGATGCGATAGAGCGCTCCTCCGGCCCAATCGGTCACCAGGAAGACGCCGGGCTTGAGCTCCTGAAGACCGTCCAAGTTGCCTACGGGCTTGCCTTTGCCAAGCGGCGCCACCTTCTTGTCCTCCAGCGACACGGTCAGCAGGCCGGCAAGTTCCTGCTTCTGCCCGTTGGAAGGCATCTTGCCGAAAGACGCGACGATGAGCTTGTCGCCCTGGACCATGACGCCGTTCGGACCATTCAGGTCATCATTGGTGAGCCACGGCTCGAAGGTGCCGTCCTTGAGGCGCCAGATCGTGTTCATGGGCGTGTCGGTGGCGTAGACCGTGCCGTCCTCGGCGACAGCGACGTCATTGAGGAAGATCGCGTTCTTGGCCTTGTGGCGCTTTTCGATACGTCCCGAGGCGGCATTGATCTCCAGCAATTCATCCACGTCGGCGACATAGAGCGTGCGATCACGAACAGCGAGCCCCGTCGGCGCGTTCAGTCCCTTGACCCATTGCCGCTCGATGATCGTGCCGTCGGGCTTCAGCCGAGTGATGAAACCGTTGCCGTCCTTCTGCATGACGGCGCCGTTGATGTTGCTGACATAGAGAACATCGGTGACCGGGTCATGGGCGACCGATTCCGGCTGCGCCAAACCTTTGGTCTCCCAAAGCAGCTTCGGACCTGCGGCATTGGCGGCGCCGGCAAGAACGAAAGTCAGGACGAGGCTGAGAAGCAGACGCATGAAGTTCCCCACTAGAATTGGCGCAGAGCTCTTTGGAGCGATGTGGCGATCCCGGCAGGATTCGAACCTGCAACCCTCTGCTTAGAAGGCAGATGCTCTATCCCTTGAGCTACGGGACCACTTTTCTTATTGAGCAGTATAGCCCGAAATGATGATTGTTTAATGGGTCCAGCGGTCTGGACGACCGAACTTGAAGTTCTCAGCATAAGATTTTGGCTGGATCTTGATTGTGTGTGGTTCCTCGAGCCGGAAGGCGATACCATTGCTAGTCGCGAAGGCGACCGCCTCCTCCTTGGTGGCAAAACTCATCCGAATCTGGCGTCTGGTGTCGCCGGAGCTGGTCCAACCCATCAAGGGCTCGATCACTCGGGGCTCATCCGGAACATATTCCAGCATCCAGTCGCGTGACGCGGCCTTGCCCTGCTGCATCACGTTCTGAGCGGGTTTGTGAATGCGGGCCGCCATGAGTATCCTCTCCGTTCGACCGAGATGCGAATGGTCGGGGCAGCAAGATTCGAACTTGCGACCCCCTGCTCCCAAAGCAGGTGCGCTACCAAACTGCGCTATGCCCCGTATCAATCGCTGGTCAATGGCTGATGCTACCGATCAGACTCGAAACAGCCACTGCGAGACATACATAATTGTCCTCGTTGCCCGAGGCTAGTGCCAAGGCATTAATGCGGCGTCTTCCTTTAGGGCCTTATGGCTCTGCGCGCGCCCCGAGTCCGGGAAAAATTACCTGATCTTCCCGCCTAAGGCCGATTTTGGCGGCCTGGCCCGCATTTAGTTCCAGAACGCCTGCCACAACGCCGCCCGACAGGATCAGGTCGGTAGAGAACGGCTCGGTATTGGCCGCGATCCGGTGTACCAGCCCGTCGGCCGAGATGAAGATCATATCGAGGGGGATATAGGTGTTCCGCATCCACATGGCGGCTGGTTGCGGAGGGTCATAGAGGAACAGCATGCCGCTCTTCTCCGGTAGGCTGCGACGGAACATCAAACCCATGCGCCTGTCACCATCACTCGACGCGACCTCCACGGTGTAGCGATGATCGCCGCTATCGGTCTTGAGCACGAGCGTGGCCGTACCGGCCATGCAGCCGGTGGCCGACGCCAGACACGCAAGCGCAAGAAGCCATGCAGCTGCGATGCGGCCGAACGAGATGCGTGTCGTTAGTGAGAGGATGGTCCGGCCGCACCGTCGGGCTTGAGCTCGGCGGCCATCAGGCCTTT
>JAGPVD010000183.1 GCA_018067145.1 Methyloceanibacter sp. | reverse complement strand
AGAAGCGCCATGTTGGTTGGAAGCCCTGAATTCAACGGGGCCAGATTCGCGTCCCCAGTAAGGTGGGCAGCTTAGCAACATTCACCGCAATGCGCCGAGCTTCATCGAGGGTCAGCACCTTGGCGATGTTGGCGTTTCGTGATTCCGGCATCGTGGCTGTGGGTTGGCCATAGGCTTCACCGGTGGAGATGACTTATCTGAGAAGGCGTCGGGGTGGTACGCAAGTGATTGGGTCAGATTTGGATATGCTGTCGCCACTACGTACGTGAGAGCGATCATGGAGACGATAATCGCAAGCACCGGCACCCATTCATACCGCTCACTCATGGCATTGCCTCCGCCCGAAGCGAGAAGTTCCGCGTAGCTATTGTTAGGCCGCCACGCCTAAGCTTTCGCCCCCAACAGTTCCGGCAGCTTAGCAACATTCACGGCAATGCGCCGTGCTTCATCGAGGGTCAGCACCTTCGCGATGTCAGCTTGCTCGCGGGTGTCTCTGGCGTAGATGTAGGCGAGTGCTTGGCCGGAAGCGTCCAGCACCCTTGAAGCCGCCCGGTATCCGTTCGACTTGCCAGGGCGGTGGGAAGCTGCGGGATGTCATGAGAACCTCCCCCACCCCACGCTACTACGCGCGCAAGCAATGGCAGCAACCCAAGACCTGGATCGCTTTCTCTCTCTCCGCTGGCCCGGACGGGATGAAGCTTCCCATTCATTCGGCTTTAAGGAAAATTTTACTCATCACTATGCTGAGTCATACCACTGGCCACCTCGGCGCATGATCCGAGGCTGGCACGCTCAGCCAGTGAGGGTAGTCCAATGAGCATATCGCAGCGAGTAAGTCCTGACTTTCACCGGCTCGGGTTATTCTTGGCAGCCTTAGCTTTCTCGGTCGTTGCTGGAACGCTCTCGCTGTTTGCCATCCAAATCGCTGATGGCACCCAACGCCCCCACGATGGACAGACTGAGCTTGCCTGCGCCAAGGCAAAATTAGAGGCAATGTGGGAATGGGAAGTGCCAGAAGGCGCAGAGATCTTTGGGGCTATGCCCGCGTCGCGGGCGGTTTCCGCCGACTGGGACCTAAAGGAGTTGGGCTGTTCTGGCGCAACCCACCCAACAGCCACCCTTGACGAGATATTCGGTGCCGTTTCACCTTCCGGCTTCAAACGACCGGGGAACCAACACGCCCACGGAAAACATCTCTTTGTCTATATCGATAACCCTTAGCGCCCCGGTCTTCTTGTTACCAAGGGGGGAAGCGGCGCGGAGACGTGGCCGCAAAGTTAAAGCCGCTAAGTGGGGGATCACATACAAGTAGGGGCGACCCGAAAGTCACCCCCTCCTGACTGTCCATCTCTGGACTGTCAACCGCCTCACCCGAAAGGAACCGACGGTTTTTGACTGAGCTGGGGGATTTTACGTGCCACACCAGTTCTTGCAGGTTGTTGAAGCGGCGCACCCCTTTCGGAGTTTCAATCACAACTGCGCCATCCTCGAAAACCACGTATTGGCTCTCGCCGATCTGGCCACTCGCTCTGACTTTTGTAATCGCCGATTGCCGGTAACCCCTCTCGAACATGCGCATTACTGACTCCCTCGGTACGCAAAACACCTCCCTCAGACGGCCCCCCTTGCGCCTCTCTGGGAGAGAAGCCCGGTCACGCCTTTGGCGCGCCGGGACACTGACGGGCGGGGCTTGGGGGGCTGAGGCCGCGCCAGTGCAGAATCTAAACGCCAAACGCCGATGCAGGTTCCGCGCATGGCCTCCCTTGGTGGTGGAAAATGGCGTGATGACATTGGGAGCCTCCCTCATTGGCTCCCCCCCGCACTGATGAAGAATGGCAAGAATGAAAGCGGACAGCTAGGTCTTAAGCTCGATGTGCAGGGCAATAAGGGTCCCCTTTTTGACAGACCCCCGTGGGTGCCTCTGGGCTCGTTACCCCTTACATAAGTCTACCTAGACCATCATACGGAGCAGCCGATCTCGTCCGAAATTTCGGGTTAGTAGATTCCGCTCAACTGGTGAACAGAGTGCCTTCTTAGAGCTACGCCGAGCGCGTGCCATCGCTCCGCTCACCGAGAGGAGCCCATACGTCGAACGGATCTCCGGTGCGATCCAATAGCGAAGGATCGTCGTTCTCCGGTTTGTTTACGCGTGCGGAGATGGGCCACATCGTCATTGGCTCAGAGGGATAAGTGATCAGTAGATCGCGCGGATCTGGTACGGGACCGAGCCAGCGGTCATAGCTTGTGGGGTCAAGGATCGCAGGCATCCGGTTATGGATTTTGCCCACCAACTGGTTCGACGGCACGGTAATGATGGCGAAGGTGCGTTCCCACTCGTCTGTGTTTGGATTGCGCCAGTTCTCCCATATCTCAGCTAGGCCAAAGGGCGAGCCGTCCTTCATGGCGATGGCGTAGGGCTGCTTGGCCCGCGCGCCCTTGATGGCCCGCCACTCGAAGAAACCGTCCACCGGCACAATGCAGCGCCGCTGTGCACAGGCGTCACGGAACATTGGGAGCGTGGCGACCGTCTCAGCCTTGGCGTTGATGGGTTTGCGGCCACCCTTCGGGTCATCACACCAATGTGGGATCAGGCCCCACTTGAGCAAATCGAGCGAGCGCTCGCCCGTCTTTTGGTTCTCCCGAATGACCAGAAGCTCTTGGCTCGGCGCAGCATTATAACGGGGACGGACATTGCCCATCCGGTCATCGCTGACGTCCAGGCCATCAACGATAGCGAGGCAAAGAGGGCCTGAGCTCTGAATGACGCGGCCGCACATCGTTTCAGGAGAGCTCAGAGATACTGCGAGAGAGCCATATCGCTAGTTAACCACATTTACGAAATACCGTTACCGCTAACGATTGAGGGTAGGCGGCGTTGCTAAATTTGTGCCGATGAGGAGTAGCGACACAATGGATTACAAGGCCAGATGCATAACTGCGATTGTGGCCGTCACAGGGTGTGCGGCGACCCTATTCATCGCGGGCTGTAGTGTAGAGATGCCAAAATCTGCCTTACCGGCATTCAGGTTGAGCCCACCAGTGGAAGTGCCGAGCCCGCCTAACCCTGACACGAGTAAGCCGACAGAAATGCGTGCTCCGTAGACGAGTGCGATCAACGACTGGGCAAAACGCGTAGTGCGGGTTTGCAACGAGGAGGGTTTCGATCGCGCCATAGAGTGCCCCGGATGGCATTGTCAGAGTAAATTGGCTTGAGCCGAGCAGGGG
>JAGPVD010000074.1 GCA_018067145.1 Methyloceanibacter sp. | reverse complement strand
AGCTGCGAACGCGCCATGGGGAACCTTGAGAAGACCGAGCGTGAGATCGCCAGGCTGATTGATGCCGTCAAAGCTGCCGTCCCCGGCTCCGCCGTAAAGGACGAAACGGCAACCCTGGAGGCCAAGCGGATCGAACTCCTTGCTCAAACCAGAAGTAACATCTCGACACGGATATCTGGAGAAGCCGTCGTGAACGCAATCACCAGAACGATCATCACGGCAGTCATCGTTTTTGGTGCAGCCGGATCGGTGTCTTCGCTTCACGCTGCTGACTGCGACATCGCTATCTTGAATGGCCGGGTGATGGACCCAGAAACAAAATTTGACGATGTTCGTAATGTTTGCGTCGTGGGTGCAAAAATCACAGCGATTACCACAGACAAAATTTCCGGCAAGGAGACAATCAACGCTAAGGGCCATGTGGTCGCGCCCGGCTTCATCGACGGGCACGTGCATGTGGTCGATGTTCCGCTTGGTCAGAAGGGAATCCTGCGAGACGGCGTGACAACGGCCCTAGATCTTGAGGTCGGCGCCTACCCGGTTGATCTCTGGTACGACAATCTGGCGGGGAAATCGCAGACAAACTATGGCGCAGTTGCTTCTGTCGCCGCGGCGCGCACCGTTGCATTCAATCCCGATTACAAATCCACGACCGGCAACATGGTCTCCGACCTGTTTACCGGTGTCCACGTCGGGGCCGATTGGTCTAATCGGGTGCCGACGGACGACGAGCGTAAGAAGATCGTCGAGGTCGTCGAACGTGGATTGAAGCGCGGCGCACTCGGCGTCGGTCCGCCCGCCGGCTACATGACGCTGGGCTTCACCTCGCAGGAGATGATCGAGATCCAGAAGCTCGTCGGGAAGTACGGACGATTCAGCCATATCCATACACGCTTCTCCAGCCAGACGTCGCCGACATCCGGTATTCTCGCGTTTCAGGAACCCTTCGCTTCAGCCGGGTCTTACGGGGGCGGAGTGATCATTGCCCATTTCACCGCCCAGTCTCTTGCCCTGTCGGAAGCGGCTATGACCTATGTCGATGACCTGCGGGCCAATGGCTTGCCGATTGTTCTGGAAGTTTACCCTTACAACTTTGGCGCAGCGGGCAATGGGGTTGCAGCCGACTATCTCAAACCAGAAAACTACCAGAAGAATATGGGGCGCGATTACAAGGACATTATCGACACACAGACCGGCAAGCCGCTCGATAAGGCAACTTACGACAAGCTGGTCAAGGATGATCCCAGTCACCCGGTGCTGTTCTACAATGCAACGGAAGAGGACATGCTGAAAGGTGTGGCGCATCCCGACGTGCTCATCGGCTGCGACTGTTTCCCGTTCACCGATCCTAAGACCGGCAAGTTCGTCAGCGACTGGGACACGCCATGGGGCAGCGTCAACACCCATCCCCGCACCGTCGGCGCGCACGCCAAAGTGCTACGTCTGGCGCGCGAGAAAAAGGTGGACCTCACTCTGATGCAGGCAATCTCGAAGATGAGCTATCAGTATGCCAAGTTCCTTGAGGATAACGGTGTGCCGCAGATGGCGTTCAAGGGCCGGCTGCAAGTAGGCGCGGATGCCGACATCACGATCTTCGATCCAAAGACCGTAAGGGACAAATCATCTCTCGAGCAGGGAAAGAATTCGCTGCCGTCAACAGGCATTCCCTATGTGGTGGTCAACGGCATAATCGCCGTTAAGGACTCGAAAGTCCTTAAGGGCGTTTATCCCGGGCAACCGATCCGGCTGCCGGAAGTGAAATAGCGGCTCTACCGTATTTGGTATGTCCGCTTTGGGTCATTAGCGGAAGTCAGACTGGCCGTTCGGCATGTCTGCTAAGTGCCATGAGGCGACATTCGCAGGGCTCGAATATGGCACATCGCGACGCCGGTGGAGGAGCCGTCCACAGCATCTCAAGCGGACTGGCCGACGACCGCAATGGCAGCGGTTGGCCGTCCGACACCTCGGGATCGAGGTGGATGATGCGCTCGCCATTGCCGATGCAGATTGAGGTTGCAAAGCTGGGGCAGAGCAAACGTACTCTGCCCCTCAATTTACTTCACCAGTTCAATATCACTCGGTCGCCATGTTTTTTCGAACCAGGGCTCGGTTGGGCTGTAGAGGCGCAAGATCGCAAAAAAGCCCTTACCCGGAATGGTCTGGATCCAGTTTTCTTCCTTCCCCTCAGGTGCCTCCGGGCCAAAATAGAGGTCAACCGAACCGTCCTTGTTAACCGCGACCTTACCCTTGTGTTTCTCGCTGTTGTAGCTGGGGAACGGCTGGCTCGTTTGAAGTTGGGAACGGGTCTGAGGATCGTAGAGTACAATCGATATGAAGTTTTCAGCCGGCGGATCTTTGGGAAGGTTTAGTTTGTAGGTCTTGCTTCCGTCCAGATAGTCTCCGTCGGCGTCCAGAGCACCCCAAGCATATTGGGATCCCTTACCGATCAATTTCCAAGTCATTGCCGGCGTATTGACCGTCGCAAAGTAGAAGAACTCGGCTCGCGAATCGAGATCGCGCCCACCCGCACCCTCATCCCGAAGGAATTCATAGGATCCACCGGGGAAACCTTGTTTCCAATTGCTGCCCTCGTACAGGAAGTCGGCCGGGTTCCGCTCGTACCAAAGGAAAGTTCGAGCCGTCGCATTGGCCACTGCGGCGGATTTGATCAGGATGTTCTTCATGCGGAGGTCAGGATCAAATGGTTTACCTTTTTGAATGCCGATGGACGCAAAAAGGCCACGTAACTGGGGTTCGAGCATTTCAACCGGCTCGCGATCAATCACAGCATGAAGCTCTTTGTAAAAGTCGAAATCGGTCGAATGGATGGTGTTAAAGGCCTTGGTCGATCCGTTGTAGAATTCCATCGCTGGCGGGTTGTCTTTTTTGGCGAGTGAATAGATCTTGATGCCGTCGCGGAACAGCTTGCTGGAAAACTCAGGCTTTCCATCCTTGAGGAAACCCCGCGCAATGAACCAATTGATCCAGCTGGTCGACTTGGAGACAAAGTAAGTCTCTCCGTCGATCTCAGCCTCCATCCCACCGACAGGCGGATCAAGCTCTCCATCGTAGTCGGGCGGAAGAATCAGGTACTTCCCCCCTTTGCCTGCGTCGGGGCCAGGAGCTCCTGTATCCGTTACAAAGCGGAAGAACGCGTCGTTGACGGTTCCCGGACCGGTTCCCGGCGGGACCTCGATTACTGTTGGTCCATCTTTTTTGAGATTGAGAACGGCACTGAGGTACACCGTATCGGTGTTGCCGGTGAGGAACAGCGGATTGCTGTCCATTAGTTGGTCGAAGATCCGGACCTGGTTGGAGTGCGTCTCGCCGTTGACCTCCTGGCTGCGGCGAATTGCTTCCAGGGAAGCCGCTGGCAAACCGTTGAGAAAGGTCTCCACACCGCGAATGTAGTCGAGGTGATTGTAGAGGGACTCAGCAGTTGCAGCGGTCGGAATTCCGTCAAAAAACTCAAGATCGCCTACCCGCGTCGGATACTTGTTGGGCGTCAGGAGGCCTTCAGGGATCTTCGTATTGTAGCCCGGCGTTGGTTGTTCAGCGACGGCTGGACTGACCATAATGGCGCCCTGTAACAATGCCGCGACAGCCAATACCTTCGAAAATTTCCTGCTCATGTACTCCTCCGATTCGTGAAGCAGTAAACTCATTTCTAACCGAGACTTGACCCAGATGGTCATCGATTGGCGTGCACGCTAGCATTCTGCTGGGATACACAGAACCCCAAGAGCGGCGTCGGCACGAACGCATTGCCCCCATCCTCTAGCGCCCCGCGTGCGCTTCTAAGACGGGGCCATGCGGGAGGCGCCGCGAACATGGGAAGAATACTGCGCGGCGGGCGCTCGGGAACTTGACGCCGAGCGCCTTTGCTGCCCACCCGTGAGCGGGTGTGCAGCGAGTGGCGCAAGAGCGCTCGCGAGCACTACGAAGCCCGCGGCTGCAACGTCGAGTTTGATGACGAGGAATGCGTCATCAAGGAACTCGATTGCGACAAGTGAGGGGCAGGCTTTGCCCGCTTCGCTAAGGGTCACTAGCGGACATCAACTGGCCGGTCAGAGATGTCTGCTTCACCCCCAAGAGCGGACATGGTCAGCGCCAGCATCTATGTCTGTTAAGTGCCATGAGCGGACATCTATCTCCTAGGGGGCATCGGTAGGATCATGGAGACGCGACGGCGGTATTGAACGTATGCGTCACCGTGGAGGGTAACGAGATCACGTTCCTCCAGCAGGATGCCGATGAACACATAGCCCGTGGTCGCGACGGCAAACAGCAAATGGCCAACCGTCATAACCGGCGTCGCCCAAAACGCGAGCAGGAAGCCTAAGTAGATCGGGTGGCGAACAAACCTATAGAACAGAGGCGTGCTGAAATCAGGGGGCTTGGCTTCTGTTCCGCGCCAATGCGAAT
>JAGPVD010000068.1 GCA_018067145.1 Methyloceanibacter sp. | reverse complement strand
TTTCGCCTACGGCCCGACCCAAGACGGAGGTGCTTATGAGGCATCGCACGCTTACTGCGGCCCTAGGATTCCTGGTTGCCGCCACCCTTATTCCCACCGGCCAGGCCCAAGCGGCGTCGGCTGATCCCACAGGCATTTGGCGCAAAGCTCAGCAGGGCGAGCACCCGGGTAAGATCGAGGTCTTCCGCTGCGGCTCTGGCAAGAGGTACCTCTGCGCCAAGATCATCTGGCTCCAGAACCCGATCTACAAGGGACGTCCGCTGATTGACGCGCGGAACGGGAACGCGTCGATGCGCCGCCGCCCGATCCTCGGCCTGCAGATCATCAAGGGCATGGCGCCGAGTGCCCCTAATGTTTGGAAGGGCAGCATCTACAACCCCGAGGACGGCAACACCTATTCCGCCACGCTGACCCTCGTGTCGCGTAACAAAATCAACCTCAAAGGCTGTAAGGGCTGGATATTGTGTGGCGAGAGGACTTGGCTGCGAACCTCGCTGCCGAAGCCCGAGCCGAAGCCCGAGCCGCAGATCGAAGCCTCGGCCGAGCCGGAGGCTGTCGTTAAGCCGGTCGTCGCTACGGCGAGCGCGGAGCCGAAGCCGAAGACTCTGTCGGAGGCTGAGATGCTGACACCGGCCGTCCAGAACGGCACGCGCCCGGGGTTCCGTTTTCTGAATGGCTCTGCAAAAACCGAGAGCAACGAGTTCTCCGGCGAGAACGTCCCGAGCATGTTTGGGATGGCGAGCCTCATCGTGCCCCAGCCGACTGAGCCAGCACCGACGCCTAAGCCACAGAACATGCAGGCGACTGCGGCACCGGCGGCACGTCCGGCAACAGCTGCGCGCACGGCTTCCGTACCAGCCAGCGCTCAGACCGATTCCATCGAGACGGCTGAGACAGAGAATGCGGAGGTGGCCATCGCCGATGAGGTTCCGTTGAGCCGGCGGCAAAGGCGGCTTCTCCGGCGCCAACAGAAGCGGGAGGGGCTTCCCTGGCAGCGCTAAAGCAGCGTCAGTTTTAAGTCTTCGCTTGCACGCGTAGCTCTTTTTTGGAGAGCTTACCGATCATCGTCTTTGGCAACTCGTCGCGGAACTCAATCGCCGCCGGCAGTTCGAGCTTGGAAAGCTTGGGCCGCAGGAAGGCGATGAGGTCGGCGCTGGTCGCACTTGCGCCGTCCTTGAGCCGCACATAGGCCTTAGGCGCTTCGCCGCGATAGTTGTCCGGAATTCCGACCACTGTCACCTCGGCCACCGCGTCGTGCTCGTAGAGCGCGTCTTCGATCCGCCGCGGATAGATATTGAAGCCTGAGGCGATGATCATGTCTTTGATGCGGTCGACGATGAAGACATAGCCCTCCTCATTCATATAGCCGACGTCGCCGGTGCGGAAGAACCGCCCGACAAACGACGACTCGGTCTCGGCAGGATTCTTCCAGTAACCAGCCATCACCTGTGGCCCAGCGATGCAGATTTCGCCGGGCTTGCCGAGCGGCATCTCCTGGGTTGGGTCTTTGAGCGAACGGATTGCGATTTCCGTCGCCGGAAGCGGAAGTCCGATCGAGCCGTCTCGTGGGGAGTCGAGAAGGTTGCAGGTGGCGACTGGCGCGGTCTCGCTCAGGCCATAGCCCTCGACCACACTACAGTCTGCTAGCTTTTCGAAACCGCGCCTCACTTCGGTGGGTAGTGGCGCGCCGCCCGAGATGCAGTAATCGAGCGAGGAAAGATCGAACGTCTTGATCGTCGGATGGCGCAGCATGGCGTTGAACAGCGTCGGCACGCCCGGCATCATTGTCGGCCGCACTTTACCAATTATCTTCAAAGTCTCGATCAGATCGAACTTCGGAAGCAGGATCATCTCCATGCCGCAACTCACTCCGAAATTCATTACCGTGGTCATGGCGAAGACGTGGAACAGCGGCACGACCCCGAGAATGCGGTCCGCCTCTTTCGTCGGCCGGTTCTGCCAGGCCTTCACCTGGGCGACGTTGATGGAGATGTTGGCATGGGTGAGCATCGCGCCTTTGGGTGTGCCTGTGGTGCCGCCGGTATATTGCAGCACGGCGACGGCATCCGGAGTGATGACGGGCCGGTCGTAGTTGCCGTCATTATCGAGGACATCGGCTGCCCGCACGATGCGGCGCTTCATGGGAGAAGCCCCGACCTTGGCCAGGGTGGCATGCCGCATGAGTTTGAAGCCCGCGGACTTGAGGGGAGGCAGAAGCGGAGCGAAGTCCGCAACGACGGCCTTCTCGATTGCATCGCGCTCGAGCAGGGCCTCGACCTTGTCGAAGGTAACCTTAAGATCCAGCGTCACCATGATCTTGGTGTCGCTGTCACGGATTTGGAATTCGATCTCGTCGAGGCTGTAGAGCGGATTGAAGTTGACGATTGTGCCGCCGGCCTTGAGCACGCCGAAGTAGAAGATGACGAAGGTTGGCGAGTTCGGAAGCAGCAGCCCAACCTTGACCCCTTCGCCGACGCCAAGCGCTCTTAAACCCTTGGCCGCGCGGTCGGACAGCGCGCCAATTTCGGCATAGCTCAGCCGCCGCCCCATGAAATAGGTGCATGGCCGGTCGCCAAACGCCGCTACGGCGTCGTCGAGCAGGGTGCCCATAAGGGTTGGGGTGAAGGCCGAATCCCACGCCACACCGGGAGGATATCCCCTGAGCCAGGGGCGATTCCTCCCATTGGGGGCTTGGTTGAGGGATGCCGGGTTTGCGTCGCTGGCCATCGACTTTCGGCTTTTGTTTTGGTTTACAGTCGTTTAACAGGTGGAGACGTCATCTACGGGGGGCAATTGGCCGCAAGCGCAATCGCGTCCTAGTAGTATACCACGGTGTTGATAAACAGTACTGGGGAGGGTCTAACCTTCCTCATGGACTATGTCGGTTCCGTGGCGTGAGTAGGCGCAAAAACGACAATTTTGTTAGCAATTAGAGCGTATAGTCAGAGCAATGACGCGGGCTGAGCACGGGTAGACTCGACCCGATTTTGAGTCTATTCCAGTGCCTGAATTGCCCTTGGATTAGCTATGTCTTCGCCAGGGACCATTAGACACGGACCCCGAAAACGGGGCAGGGAGAGAGTGATATGGACGAGGTGGCTACCAAGATCATAGAGATTCTGCGTAAGAATATGAAGGATCCATCCAAGACCATTACGCTTGAAACTCCCCTGAGCGATCTTGAAATTGAGTCCCTCGATCTCGCGGTGATCGTGTTCGACATTGAGGATACCTTCGGTATCGAAATTCCGTATAATGCGAACGAAGAAGTCGAAGCGTTCGCGACGGTCGGGTCCGTTGTCGATCGCGTGAAGAGCATCATCAGCGAATCGAAGGCTCCGGGCGCAGCAGCTTGAACCAGCCAATCCGCTCGGGCCTAGTTCCGGGACGTCGATCAGGCTTGGAGTTACGGGCTTAACACTACATGACACACTCTAACGGACGCAGGCGCGTCGTGGTCACCGGCCAGGGCGTCGTCACTCCTTTGGGCACGGGCGTGGACAAGTTCTGGGCCGCTCTCAAGAGCGGTGCGTGCGGTATACGCGAGGTCCAGAACTTCGATGTCGAAGATCTCTACATCACCATCGCCGGCGAGGTGCCGGACTTCGATCCTCGCGAGCGTGACCTCAGCAGGCAGCTCATATTGGCGGACAAGTATTCGCAGTATGCGGGCTGCGCGGCAAAGGAAGCCATGACGCAGTCGCAGCTAGAAATGCCGCTCAAAGACGACGACAGCTATCGCGCTGCCTGCGTCATTGGTTCTGGCGTCGGCGGCATTACCACGCTCGAAACATCCTACAAGATGCTGTTCAAGGAGAACAAGCGGGCGACGCATCCTCTCACGCTACTGAAAGCTATCGGTAGCTCGGCCTCTGCCCACGTAAGCATCGAATACGGCATCAAGGGTCCCACATTCGGCGTTGTCAGCGCTTGTTCGACCGCCGCACATTCTATCGGTCTCGTCTATCGCATGATCCGCGAAGGTGGCGTCGATCTCGGGCTCGCCGGGGCATCGGAAGCCTCACTCAATTGGGGCACGACACGGGCCTGGCAGGCCATGCGCGTTCTGAGCCCGGATGGCCTGTTCCCGTTCTCCAAGCAACGGAACGGTACCGTCCTCGCTGAGGGCTCCGGCATTCTGATGCTTGAGGAATATGAGCATGCCAAAGCACGCGGCGCCCTGATTCTCGCCGAGCTCATGGGCTATGGCACCACGTCCGACGCTGCCGACATGGTCAACCCCTCTATCGAAGGCGCGTCCACGGCGATGCAAATGGCGCTCGATGACAGCGGCTTGGCGGCGTCCGACATCGACTATGTGAACGCCCACGGTACGGCGACGGCTGTCAACGACATCAATGAGACGCGCTCCATCAAGCGCGTGTTCGGCGGCCACGCCAACGACCTTTCCATATCTTCGACGAAGTCGATGCATGGCCATTGCCTCGGCGCCGGCGGTGGTATTGAGGCGGTTGCGACCATCAAGGCCATTGGCGAAAATTATGTGCCGCCCACGATGGGCCTCCACGAGCCGGACCCTGAGTGCGATCTGGACTACACGCCGAATGCCGGCAAGGAGCGCGAGGTCAACTACGCCATGTCGAACTCGTTCGCGTTCGGCGGCCTCAACGCGGTCCTCGTGTTCGGCCCGCCGCCCGCTTAAGGGCCTGCTAGCTTCAATTTCCGACTAAATTTGGCCTTGGTCGCGAAAACTCGCGTGCCCCTGCTTGCCGACAACGATGTGGTTGTGAATGACCACGGCAAGCGGCTTGGCCGCAGCGATGATCTCCTTGGTCATTTGGATATCGGCGTGGGACAGAGTTGGGTCGCCTGAGGGGTGATTGTGTACCAGCACGATGGCCGTTGCCGACAGCTTCAGCGCCCGCTTCACAACCTCGCGCACATAGACAGGGGTGTGGTCAACGGTGCCCTGCTGCTGCACCTCATCGGCGACAATCCAGAACTTCCTTCCAGGACGACAGCACGGGCCGCTTGAAAATTTCGCCCGGCATCAGTCTGAGTGCCGCGGCGCGCACCAGCCGGATCTCGGTCACGGCTGCCTCGCCAAGACCGGTAACCTCGAGCAGCAGGTCTTCCGGTGTGTTCACAGCCTTAGCAAAAATGCCAAAGCGGGCGAGGATCGCCTTGGCAAGCGGCTTCGTGTCCCGGCGCGGCATGGCACGGAATAGAATCAGCTCCAAAAGCTCGTAGTCGGGGAGGGCGTCGGGCTCGCCGTCGCGAAAGCGCCTTCTCAGGCGTTGCGATGACCGAGATAATGCGGCTTGGCGGCGTCCTCGAAGCCCATGGGCTATGCTCGGATCACGACTGGGAGGCCGGGCAGTCCAAGCCCTTTGGCGACAGAGTGAACACGTCGCATCCCCTCTCGGTGACGCCGATCGTGTGTTCGAACTGTGCTGACAGCGAGCGGTCGCGGGTCACGGCAGTCCAGCCGTCGGACAGGATCTTCACATGCGGTTTGCCGAGATTTATCATTGGCTCGATGGTGAACAGCATTCCGGGACTGAGCGAGCGCCCTTCACCGGGCTCGCCATAATGGAGGATGTTCGGCCGGTCATGGAAGACTTGCCCCAGACCATGGCCGCAGAAATCGCGTACCACGCTACAGCGCTCCCCTTCGGCATAGGCTTGAATGGCCGCACCAATATCGCCGGTTGTTGCGCCGGGCTTAACCGCTGCCACGCCGCGCATCAGCGAATTATACGTAACCTCGATCAGACGCGATGCGGCACGGGAAATTTTCTCTACCGGATACATGCGGCTTGAGTCGCCGTGCCAGCCATCGACGATCAAGGTCACGTCGACATTGACGATGTCGCCCTCACGCAGTGCGCGGGCCCCCGGTATGCCATGACAGACCACGTGGTTCAGCGAGGTGCAGACTGACCTCGGGAAGCCTCGATAGTTCAGCGGCGCGGGGATCGCGTCATGGGCCATGGCGAAGTCGAACACGAGGGCATCGAGCTCATCCGTGGTCACGCCAGGCTTCACATGTTCGGTCACGAGGTCGAGTGCCTCGGCCGCCAGCCGGCCAGCCTTTGCCATGCCGGCGAAAGCCTCAGGCCCATGTAGCTTGATTTTGGTGTCGCGCAACCGGGCACGGGCGAATTCAATATCGGACATGGGGACGATTATAAGGGACTTCCCTTGGCTTAGGGGGAAATCTGTACATGGGTCAAATCGGACCGGTTTAATGTCAGCTGTCTGATAGTTCCTCCGCCGTAGCATGAAGCGGAATGACCTGCTGCAGCGTCAGGACTTAGAGCGGGACTTCGGGCCTGACGGAAAGCTCAGAAACATGAAATTGACCCTAGGGAGCCCGTAAACGCGCAGCAAGGCGTGTGAGGAGGGTCTGGCGAGCAATTCCCCTAGTCGACGATGTTCGGGTAAAACAGGAGACATGACCAACGCGAGTAGAAGCGCAGTCCCCGTCACGGCCGCATTGCTGGTGATTGGCGAAGAAATTCTGTCAGGACGCACGCGCGATGAGAATATCGGCTATGTGGCCGCCTATCTGACTAGAGTCGGCATTTCGCTGCGGGAAGTGCGGGTGGTGGTGGACCAGGAGGAAGAGATCGCCGCCGCCGTCAACGATCTGCGCTGCAGATTTTCCTATGTATTCACCACGGGCGGAATTGGTCCGACTCATGACGATGTGACCACGGACGCGATCGCTAAGGCTTTCAATGTTGGGGTCGCCGTGCACGACGAAGCCGTTGCAGTCATGCGCCAGCATTATCGCGACAATGACCTAACGCCGGCCCGTCTCAGGATGGCGCGCATCCCAAATGGGGCCGATTTAATTCATAATAAAATTTCTCGTGCCCCCGGCTTTATGCTCGAAAATGTGATCGTCATGGCCGGTATCCCGCGAATCATGCAGGTGATGTTGGACGAAGTGATTCCCCGTCTCGACAAGGGTCGCCCCCTGCAGTCGCGTTCGGTTCGGCTCGATGCGGCGGAGGGCGACGTGGCCGCGCCACTCGCGGCGCTGCAGTTGGCGCATCCTGAAATTCAGATGGGCTCCTATCCGTTCTTCGAGCGGGACCAGCTTGGCACCTATGTCGTGCTGCGCGGTGCCGACGAAACGAGTCTTGCCTCAGCACTTGCAGCGCTCTGGGATGTGATCGCGCGGGAAGGCTTCAGCGCCAGCGCTGCGGATGAAGATTAGGCTTTCGCTCGTTGGCTTCTTCGATATCGCAGACGTCGCGATGTTGGCGTGTGACCTCTGCCCTTCCAGGTTGTCACGCGTGTAGTAGGAGACGTCCCGATGTCGGCGCGACATCAGTTCATGAATGTTGGTGTGGAAGTCGTCGATGCGTGGACGGCCTGCGCGTGCTCGCCGAGATTTCGTTTCGCGACGACCGGCTTAGGGAGGGGAGGTGAAGCTGTACGGGCATCGACAATGGTCACGCCCCCGCGCAAGAGCACGGGGCCTCGCAAGCGACGGTGCGTAACACATGGGCGAGAGTTTCTCGTGCGCGCTGTCTGCTCAGCGAAGCGAGCAAGCTTCAGTGGGGAGCAGGAAAATGCAGGGGAAGCGCCCTGGAACGCGCCAAGGCTGCGCACCGGCAACGCATTGTTTTTGTAATGTAAAATGCAAGAGGCGCGGGGTCTTTCGATGCCCCGCGCCCCTTGAGAAGCAAGCTTTTTGGAAAGCTACCTTTTTTTGGCAGCCGTCCGGCGTGCTGGCTTACGAGCCGTTGTCTTGCGCACGGTCGTCTTGCGAGCCGTTGTCTTGCGAGCGGCAGGCTTACGGGCCGTGGTCTTACGAGCGGTCTTACGCGCTGCAGGCTTGCGAGCCGCAGTCTTCCGAGCGGTCGTCTTGCGCGCGGTTGTCTTGCGAGCGGTTGCCTTACGCGCTGCGGGCTTACGGGCCGTTGTTTTCCGAGCGGTGGTCTTACGCGCGGTTGTCTTGCGAGCCGTAGTCTTGCGAGCAGTGGTCTTGCGCGCTGCAGGCTTACGAGCCGCAGTCTTCCGAGCGGTGGTCTTGCGAGCCGTTGTCTTGCGCGCAGCGGTCTTACGAGCCGCAGGCTTACGAGCCGTAGTCTTCCGAGCGGTGGTCTTGCGCGCTGCGGGCTTCCTGGCCGGGGCTTTCTTCTTAGCCGCCGGCTTCTTCTTCGCTACTGCCATATTACATCCCTCCTATCGGGTGGCTTTTGCTGATCAGGTCACTCTTAACTACAACCGCTCGTCCCACCGCACGTATCGCATTTGAGACACGTGCCGTTGCGGACGAGGGTAAAGTTACCGCATTCTCCACATGCTTCCCCTTCATAACCCTTAACGCGCGCTTCGGCGACAAGAACAGATGCACCGCGCTCGGCGTGCGTCTCGACGGTAAGGGCAACATGCTCGACCGTCTCAGACGAAGTGGATTGAGTTGATGCGGCGGCAAGGCTTGCGGTGTTTGGGTGCGCGTCGTCGTCGGCTTCCGCCTGCAACGCTCGCGCCTGTCCACCACTGCCCTGCGCATTGCTCGGCGCAAACTTCCGTTCACCGAGGCGGCCACGTGTGAAGCCTGGTGAAACGAGAGCCTCGGTAGAACGCAAACTATCACTTGCATCACCGGAGCCGAGAGTTGTGCTGCCAATCTCACTTGGATCAACATGAGCAAGCTCGTAACGCCCAAGATAAGAAACTGCAAGCTCTCTGAACAGGTAGTCAAGGATCGAGGTGGCGTTCTTGATAGCTTCGTTTCCCCGCACCGGACCTGCTGGCTCGAAGCGAGTGAAGGTGAAAGCATCAACGAACTCTTCCAACGGGACGCCATACTGAAGGCCGACGGACACCGCGATCGCAAAGTTGTTCATGAGCGAGCGGAAGGCGGCGCCTTCCTTGTGCATGTCGATGAAGATCTCGCCAATTCGGCCGTCTTCATACTCGCCAGTTCTTAAGTAGACCTTATGGCCGCCGACCACCGCTTTTTGCGTGTAGCCCTTGCGCCGGTCGGGTAGCCGATCGCGCTCGACGCTTTCGCGGACACGCTCGACCACGCGCTCGACGACACGTTCGGCGATCACGGTCGCGCGTTGGACCTGCGGTTGATCCGAGGCAACGGCGCTCAGCAGTTCCTCCTGCTCGTCTTCTTCGTCCGACAGGAGTTGTGCGTTGAGCGGTTGCGATAGCTTGGAGCCATCGCGATAGAGCGCGTTGGCCTTCACTCCCAACCGCCAGGAGAGGAGATAGGCCGCCTTGCAGTCCTCGACGCTGGCGTCGTTCTGCATGTTGATGGTCTTGGATATGGCGCCAGAGATGAATGGCTGGGCCGCCGCCATCATGCGGATATGGCTCTCGACCGACAAGAAGCGCTTGCCCTTGCGTCCGCAAGGAGACGCACAGTCAAACACTGGCAGATCCTTCGGGTCCAGCCCTGGCGCGCCTTCTAAGGTCATCGCCCCACAGGCATATTCGTTGGCGGCGTCGATGTCGCTCCGGTCAAATCCAATCTCCGCCAGGAGGTCGAAATCAGCCGAGTCGAGCCGGTCTGCCGCCAGCCCAAGTTCGCCGGTGCAGAAATCTTCTCCGAGCGTCCACTTATTGAAGACGAACTTGATGTCGAAGGCCGAACCCATTGCCTTCTCCACCACCTCGATTTTCTCGGGTGTAAAGCCCTTAGCAGCCAGGGTCTCATGATTGACGCCCGGCGCCCCGGACAGCGTGCCACGGCCCACCGCATAGTTGATGATGTGCTTGGAGGTATCCTCGTCGTAGCCGAGTACGCGAAGCGCTTCGGGCACCATGCGGTTGATGATCTTGAAATAGCCGCCACCGGCGAGCTTCTTGAACTTGACTAGAGCGAAGTCCGGCTCGATGCCGGTGGTGTCACAGTCCATGACAAGGCCAATCGTGCCGGTGGGCGCGATAACCGTGGCTTGCGCGTTACGATAGCCATATTCACGCCCAAGCTCCAGCGCTTGGTCCCAAGCACGCATGGCATGGGCCAGAAGTCGCGGTTCGGGACACGAAGCGTGGTCGAGAGGCACTGGCGCCGTAGCCAAGTCCTCGTAACCGTCCTGCTCGCCGCGTGCCGCTCGCGCGTGATTGCGCACGACCCTGAGCATAGATTCGCGATTTGCCTCATAACCAGGGAAGGGGCGAAGCTCGCGGGCCATCTCGGCACTGGTGGCATAAGAGACGCCGGTCATGATGGCGGTGAGTGCGCCACCGAGCGACCGGCCTTCGTCTGAGTCGTAAGGAATGCCAGACGCCATGAGTAGGCCGCCGATATTGGCGTAGCCCAATCCTAGTGTGCGGTACTCGTAGGACAGTTCGGCGATGCGGCGCGAGGGGAACTGCGCCATGGTCACCGCGATCTCAAGCACGATGGTCCACAGCCGAACGGCGTGCTCGTAGTTCTCTACGGCGAAGCTGCCATCCTCGTTGCGGAACGCCATGAGATTGAGCGAAGCGAGGTTGCAGGCCGTATCATCCAGGAACATGTATTCCGAGCACGGATTGGACGCATGGATTTCGCCGCCCGCCGGGCAGGTGTGCCAATCGTTGATGGTGGTGTGGAACTGAATGCCGGGATCGGCGCAGGACCAGGCGGCGAAGCCAATCTGCTCCCACAGATCCCGCGCCTTCAGAGTACTGGCGATCGCGCCATTCTTTCTAAATGTGAGATCCCATTCGCCATTGACCTCGACGGCTTCGAGGAAGGCGTCGGGAACCCGCACCGAGTTATTGGAGTTCTGGCCGGCGACCGTACGATAGGCCTCTGAGTCCCAATCCGTGTCGTAGGTGGGGAACTCCATCGATGTATAGCCCTGACGAGCGAATTGGATCACCCGGCGCACGAGATTATCCGGCACTTTCAGCCTGCGCGCGGCCTTAACCTCGCGCCGCAAGGCCGGATTGCACTTCGGATCGAAGCAATCGTCGCCGTCGCTCTCGCAATTGACGCATGCCTTGAGGACGGCGTTGAGACGCTCGGAGAGGACCTTGGAGCCTGTGACCAGCGCCGCGACCTTCTGCTCCTCGGTGACCTTCCAGTTGATGTAGTTCTCGATATCGGGATGGTCGATGTCGACCACCACCATCTTAGCGGCGCGCCGTGTGGTGCCACCCGATTTGATGGCGCCAGCGGCCCGGTCGCCGATCTTGAGGAAGCTCATCAGGCCGGAGGACTTGCCGCCGCCCGAAAGGGGCTCTTGTTCGCCGCGCAGGCGTGAGAAATTGGTGCCCGTGCCCGAGCCATATTTGAATAGGCGCGCCTCGCGCACCCACAAATCCATAATACCGTTCTCGTTGACGAGATCGTCTTCGATCGACTGGATGAAGCAGGCATGGGGCTGGGGATGCTCGTAGGCCGTCTCCGAGGCTCGGGTCTCGCCCGTGACGAAGTCTACATAATAGTGTCCCTGGCTCGGCCCATCGATGCCATAGGCCCAATGAAGGCCGGTATTGAACCATTGCGGGCTATTGGGCGCGCCCATTTGCATGGCGAGCATGTAGCGGAGCTCATCGAAGAAGGCTGAAGCGTCTTCCTCGGTGGAGAAATGGCCTGCCTTCCAGCCCCAATAGGTCCAGGTTCCGACGAGCCGGTCGAAAACCTGCCGCGCGTCGGTCTCGCTGCTGTAGCGCTTCTCCTTGGGCAGCTCGGCAATGGCTTCCTCGTCGGGGACAGACCGCCACAGCCATGACGGCACCGCGTTCTCCTCAAAACGCTTCGCCTTGGCGGGCACACCGGCTTTCCGGAAATATTTCTGAGCCAGGATATCGGCCGCCACCTGGCTCCAATGATCGGGCACTGAGAAGCGCTCTAAAGCAAAGACGATCGAGCCGTCGGGATTGCGGATCTCGCTGCTACTCTCCCGAAACGAAATAGAGTCGTAAGGCGACTGTCCTGGCTCGGTATAACGTCTTTGAATCCGCATTTTTCCCCATCCCCTTCAGAAATCATGTCTTCGGCTGTGCGACAGCGCGATCTTCAAAAGTGATGCGATTCGCTCACGCCATCAATCATCCAATCAATATCTAGAGCTTAGAGCTTACTATACCACTAAACCCTGTGTGTGAGGGTGTGAATAGTATGTGGATAGACGGTGGGTGACTGGCAAGAAGGGACCGCATTCGACCTCCAAAAACAGTCATTTAGGGAGTGCGGCGCCCGCGGCATCAAAAGAGAGAGCGGATATCTGGACAAGACGGGTGCAAGGCCGAGCCGCCGGTGGGTCCGTGGTCAGAACGGCATGTTGCGCCCAGCGTTCACCCTCTGTTTAGGATCTTATGGTTATTTTTGGGGCTGCCCGCGTAAGCCTAGTTTCAAGTTGGGGAAGTTGGTTTCAATGTTGCATCACCGCGCCCTAGGACGAGACCTCGAACAGCTCGTCGTATCCGTCGTCGATAGTAACCGGCCCATGCTCTCCATGATGCGGGCAATGCTCGCTGCCATTGGCGCAGGGCGGATCCAGACCCATGAAGACCCGGCTGAGGCCTTTGAGGCCATGGCGGAGAACACGCCCGATCTTGTGATCGCGGCCGCCTCTATGGGCCCCGTCACAGGGCCGGAGCTAATTTACTCCATGCGCCACGTGGATGCCGGGCCGCTTTGCTTCGTGCCCGCCATGATAACGACTGCCCATGCCAAGCCCGGCCTGGTTGATGCGCTGAGGGCTGGTGCCCACCAGGTTTTGATGCTGCCCATCTCAGCCAGCACGCTCCATCGCCGCCTCGATTGGCTACTGAACGACGATCGCCCCTTCGACATGCATGACGGACATTATGTGGTCGCCGGCATGGAAGAACGCCTGGCGCTCAGCGTCCCGCAGCCGGCCTATGCTGCCACGCCTAAAGCCCCTCCGCTGGTCATCGGCCAGCAGAGGCCACCCGCCACCGGGACATATGGCTAGGTATGCGGGCGGCCCAGAACTAAAGCCGCTTTCCGCCGCTGGGAGTGTCTTTGCGCCGCTGGACAGGGGCTAGGCCGAGAGGCCATAGTCCCCGCTAACGCTCCATAAGCGCACGAAACAAATCCGCGAAAATACCGATGGGCCTCTTCAGTGAAATGTTTGCCTGGTGGAAGGGCAACACGATCGGCACGCGCCTCTTCACCTGGCGCAAGGGTATCCGCGTGGGTGAAGACGGTCTCGGCAATATCTATTATCGTGAGCGGAACGGTGTGCGCCGCTGGGTGACCTATCGCACCTTGGCGGAGCCATCGCAGGTTCCCCCGGAATGGCATGGCTGGCTACATCACACGGTCGATGTGCCGCCGACCGAGGAGGACTACACGCCTCGTTCGTGGCAGAAGGCCCATCGTCCGAACATGACTGGAACCTATGAGGCTTACCGTCCGCCCGGATCGACTCTGCGCCCGCAGGTCCAGAAGCCGCCTCTCGATTATGAGCCGTGGCAGCCAAAATGACGGACGTTTCAATAACGGATAATGCTTTGCCTCAGTCGGTCCAAAGCTGGTCGGCCTCCGACTACGCCAAGAACGGCCGCTTCGTGCAGGACTTGGCCGGGCCGATCTTCGCTATGCTGAGTCCAAAGCCAGGTGAGCGAGTGCTCGACCTCGGCTGTGGCGACGGCACGCTGACGACGGAGATCAAGGCAGCGGGCGCTGACGTGTTCGGCGTCGATCTGAGTGATGAACTGCTTGCCGTGGCGCGCATGAAGGGGCTTGCCGTTCGTAAAGCGGACGGTCACGAACTTGATTTTGTGCAGGAGTTCGACGCGGTGTTCTCCAACGCGGCGCTGCATTGGATGCGCGCACCCGACCTGGTGGTCGCCGGTGTGGCGCGGGCGCTAAAGCCTAAGGGCCGGTTCGTCGGTGAGTTCGGTGGCCATGGCAATGTGTCCGCCATCGCGACGGCCATGCGAGCCGTGGCCAAGACGCGGGGCGGCGATCCAAACCACGTCGCGCCCTGGTTCTTTCCGACGGTTGATGAGTATTCAGGCCTTCTGGCCGAGAATGGTTTCACGGTCCAGGAGATCGCGCTGGTTTCGCGCCCGACCGCGCTGAAGACGGGTATGGAGGGTTGGCTCAGGACTTTCGGCCGCTCCTTCTTCGATCAGTTCGAGGAGCCGGAGCGGAGCAACGCTGTAAATGAGGCCTTGGAGCTCTTAGGGCCGTCCCTATGCGATAGTCAGGGCCGGTGGACGGCCGACCATGTGAGGCTCAGATTTGCCGCCGAACGTAATACGTAGGCCGTGTTTGATGATCGACGAGGCAAATGATGCTAATGGAGCGCACCCGGGGAAGCATCGAGAGACACGACAACGAGGTGTGCGGGATGATGCGACGGAAGAGAATTTTGGCTAATCGAATGACCACAGGAAAACGCGCTTTGGCCGCGATGGCCCTGGCCGGTGGCTTTGTCGCCCTGGCGGGTGGGATTGCTCACGCCTCGACGATCAAGAATCCAATTGCTGTGTTCGCCGCCCTCGACAAGGTGACGGGCCGCATTTCGCATCTTGAGGTGCCCATTGATGAGACAGTCGAGTTCGGCGCGCTGAAAGTCACACCTCGCGTGTGCGATTCACGCCCGCCGACGGAAACGCCTCACACCGCCGCCTTCGTCGAAGTGGACGAGATCAAGCTCACGGGCGAGGAGCAGCGAATTTTCACGGGCTGGATGTTCGCCGAGAGCCCGGGGCTTCACGCCGTGGAGCACCCGGTCTTTGATGTTTGGCTGACAAGCTGCAAGACGCCGCCGGGGGAGACACCACCGGAGAGCGCCGAGAACGAGCCTGCGGCCGAGCCTGAACCCGCACCAACGCCTGCTGCGCCCGCAGCGCCGCCGCCTGGCGCAGCTGCAACGGCACCAGCAGCGCCACCGGCTGCTGCGCCTGCACTTCCCTGGCTCACGCCCAACGCGCCCTCCAGGAGACGCTGAAACTTCTGACGGCTGACTTCGATGGCGCCAAAGCGGGCGAGATGCCCCGTGACGAACTGCGTGTCGAGCAAGGTGAAGCCGCCATATTTCAGTCTGGCGATGAGATAGACGAGGGCGATCTTGCTCGCGTCGCGTGCGTTGGAAAACATGCTCTCGCCGAAAAACGCGCGACCCAGATGGACGCCGTAGAGCCCACCAACAAGTTTGTCGTCCTGCCACACCTCGACCGTGTGGCAATGGCCGAGCGCGAAGAGATCGCGATAGAGGCTACGGATACGGGCATTGATCCAGGTGCTACGGCGGCCTGTACGCGACGCGGCGCATCCTTCGATCACCGCTTCAAAGTCGTGATCGATTTTCACGTCGAAGCCGCCCCGGCGAATGGTGCGGGCAAGGCTTCTCGGCACGTGTACTTTGTCCAGCGGCAGGATGCCCCGGTGTTCCGGCTCGATCCAATAGAGTGCGTTGTCGTCGGCGCTTTCCGCCATCGGGAAGATGCCGCAAGCATAAGCTTTGAGCAGCACCTGCGGCGTGATCTCGACCATCACGTTGTCGATGGACGTCATGACCCGTTACCCGGGGCGCTCGGTATTGGAAGACAAATGGTCTTCGAGCCAGTGAATGTCGTAATTGCCGTCCACCACGTCGGGCTCGGAAACGAGCGAGCTGAACAGCGGGATGGTGGTCTCGATGCCATCGACGACAAATTCTCCGAGAGCCCGCTTAAGCCGCATCAGGCATTCGTTGCGCGTGCGGGCATGCACGATGAGCTTACCGATCAGACTGTCATAATAGGGCGGAATCGTGTAGCCAGCATAAACGCCTGAATCGACCCGAACCCCTAGGCCACCCGGCGGGTGGAAATGGGTGATCGTCCCTGGTGACGGCCTGAAAGTGTGGGGGTTTTCCGCATTGATGCGGCATTCTATGGCGTGGCCGTTGAAACGCACATCTTCTTGGCGGAGCGAGAGCGGCGCGCCCCCGGCAATCCTAATTTGTTCAATGACGAGATCGAGCCCGGTAATCATCTCCGTGACCGTATGCTCGACTTGCAGCCGCGTGTTCATCTCGATGAAGTAGAACTCGCCGCCTTCGTATAGGAATTCCACGGTGCCGACGCCGCGGTAGCGTAGCTTGCGCATGGCGGTGGCTACGATCTCGCCGATGCGGACACGCTCGCTCTCGTTCAGAGCCGGCGAGGGGGCTTCTTCCCAGAGTTTCTGGTGGCGCCGCTGCAGCGAGCAATCGCGCTCTCCGAGATGGATGGCGTTGCCGGTGCCGTCGGCCAGAACCTGCACCTCGATATGTCGAGGCCCGCCGAGATATTTCTCGAGATAGACCGTGTCGTCGCCAAAGGCGGCGCGTGCCTCGTTGCGGGCGGCGGACAGTGCCGGCTCCAGCTCATTCTCGAACAGCGCGAGCTTCATGCCGCGCCCGCCACCACCGGCCGACGCTTTGACCATGACCGGATAGCCGATCTCCGCCGCGATGGCCTTAGCCTCTTCGTAGTCGGTAACGGCGCCGTCCGAGCCTGGGACCACGGGGATGCCCAGCGACTGAACCGTCTCCTTGGCCTTGATCTTGTCGCCCATCAGCCGGACATGTTTGGCTGTCGGGCCGATGAATGTGATCTTGTGCTCTTCGAGAATTTCGGCGAAGCGCGCATTCTCCGAAAGGAAGCCATAGCCGGGATGCACCGCGTCGGCGCCGGTGATTTCACAAGCAGCGACGATAGCCGGAATATCGAGATAGCTGTCCTTGGCAGCAGGTGGCCCGATGCACACGCTCTCATCGGCAAGCCGGACATGCATGGCGTCGGCATCGGCGGTTGAATGAACAGCCACGGTGGCGAGGCCAAGCTCTTTGCATGCGCGTTCGATGCGAAGAGCAATCTCTCCCCGGTTGGCGATCAGGACTTTGTCGAACATCGAGAGAGACCGACTTTACTGTTGCTCGATCACTACCAAAGGCTCGCCATATTCCACCGGCTGGCCGTCCTCGAAGAGAATGGCGATGACGGTACCGGCCTTCGGTGAGGGGATCTGGTTCATGGTCTTCATGGCTTCGATAATAATCAGCGTCTGACCCGCTGAAACCTTGGTGCCGACTTCAACGAAGGTCGGGGCGCCGGGCTCGGGCGAACGGTAAGCCGTGCCGACCATCGGCGAGTTAACTGTTCCAGGATGGACGGCGACTTCGTCCGGCTGCGATTCGCGCTTAGGTTCGCGAGGCTGCACCGGAACGCTGCCTGCGACGGCAGGCACCGTCGTGGCGACGTTAACACCACGAGCGACCCGGACACGGCGTCCCTCGAGCTCAATCTCAATCTCGGTGAGGCCAGTCTCGTCAAGAAGCTCAGCGAGCTCCCTGATGATCTCTTTATCGAGGTTACCCCCGTCCTTGGTCATCGACGTCCTTCCTACCCGTCAGCCGGGAGATGTCGTGGCGGCCAGCGCCTCGATCGCTAGTTCGTAGCCCAAGCCCCCGAAGCCGCAGATCACGCCCTTCGCGGCCTTAGAGACATAGGACTTGTGGCGGAACTCTTCGCGGGTGAAAATATTCGACAAATGTACCTCGACGATAGGGACCGGACAGGCGAGCAGCGCATCGAGCATGGCGATCGAAGTATGCGTGAAGGCGCCAGCGTTGACGATCAGCCCGGACGCATCGGTCCTGGCCTCTTGGATCCATGCGACCAGCTCGCCCTCGTGGTTGCTCTGCCGAAACTCCACCGAATGCCCGAGTGTCTTGGCCTTCTGTCCGCACCTTTGGTGCAAATCGTCCAGTGTCTCGTGACCGTAGACTTCCGGTTCACGGGACCCAAGCAGGTTGAGATTAGGGCCGTTCAAGACGTAGATCGGTTTGGACATGGCCGGAGCGGAATGCCTAATTTGAGGCCGGACCGGCCATGAGAGGCCCAGCCGCAGCTATTTGGAAACGAGCCCCAATATCAGCTTTTTAGCCGTTCGGCAAAAGGCGTAAGGCCGCCCCAAGAGGCAAAACGCCTCTTCGGGCCAGGTCTTAAGTCTTGGGGCTAAGCCTTAGCAGTCGGCGGTGCAGCCATTCTCGCGGATCTCGGTCACATTTTCCACGAGCTGGTCGTAAAGATCGTCCGGCGCTCCTGGGATGATCTTGTCGCCGATGAGGTATAGCGGCGTGCCTTGCAGGCCGAGCTTCTGGGCCAGGTCTTTGGCCTCGTCGAGGCCTTCTTGGACGGTCTCGCCATCCATGTCGGCCTCGAGCTTCGGCACATCGAGACCGATCTCGTTGGCGATGCGAAGAACCTTCTCCTTGTTGGCCTTGCCGGGCTCGGAGAACAGCTTCTGGTGCATCTCGAAATATTTGCCCTGAATCTTCGCGGCGAGCGCACCCTTGGCGGCATCCTCGGAGTCATCGCCAAAGATCGGGAGCTCTTTGAACACGAGCTTCACCTTGTCGTCGTTGTCGAGAAGCTTCACGACAACGGGCATCGCACGCCGGCAGAAGCCACAATTATAGTCAAAGAACTCAACCACCGTGACGTCGCCATCGGGATTGCCGGCCGCGAAGGCTTTCGACGACCGGAACAGGGCGTCGGAATTATCGCTGATGGCTTTTTCCTGCATGGAGGCTTCTTCGGCCTGCTGGCGCTTGTCGAGCTCGGTCGTCATCTCCACGAGGATTTCGGGGTTCTCGGTGAGATAATCGCGGACGATCTCGACGACCTGTGTCTCATCCATCGTGGCCGCAGGAGATTCAATCACCCCCGGCGCGGCACGCCAAGTGACGACCATCGTGGCGGCGCTAACGATGGCGGCCACGACGGCAGCCACCAAGGCAGTGGCGAGGCCGGTCTTAAAGGTCATGCTCAAGGTCTCCGGGGGTTAGAGTTACTTTCGTTTAGGAACTTGGAAGGCGAGGATATCGTCGGCTCTGATCCAGTTTGGTGTGCCGTTGGGCAAGCCGGCTTTGGCGCGTTTGGCCTGCACTTTTGCCAGCCCCAAGCGTCCTTCATAGAAATAGGCTTCCGCGGAAGCAAGTGAAGCTTGAGCCATGAAATTCCGTTTGGCACCCGACGCTTTGGCTTGGTCAGCCTTGCGCGCATAGGCCGAGGCGATCTGACGGTAACCGCCCGCTGAGGTCCTTTCGCGCGTGAGCGCAGTGCGCAAATGACGAATCGCCTCGTCGAGATATTGCGGGTCCTCGGTGCCGAGCAGCGCTTGGCCCAGCATGATACGGATCAGCGCCTCGTTCGGTGCGAGTTCAATCGCCTTTCGCAAGGGCACGATCGCCTCCGCGCCGCGACCGCTCTCAAACAGAAACTGCCCCTTGGTCTCGTAGAAATACGGCCAGTTGGGTTGTGCGGCGATGAGTTGATCGAGCAACGGCATGGCGGCTTGCACACCGGATTTCCGATAGGTGGCGACAGCTCTCGCGTAAACGCTTGGAAGCGAGGTGTCGGTGGCGGGGTAACGATTGAACGCCACTTCGGGCTTATCGAGAAAGCCGGAGAGCTTCGCTCGGATGAGGTCGTGACGGAACTGAAGCGCGGGTGGATCGGTCTTGTCGTAATAGGGACTCTCGGCGACAAGGCTACGGAGTTGCGTGATGCGCGTCTGGGGCAGCGGATGGGTCATCAGATAGGGGTTGATGCCCTTCAAGCCGCGCAACTTGTCGGCCAAGACGTCGAAAGTCTCGATCATACCGCGGCCGGATTGCTTGGTGGCGTTCAGAAAGACCATGGCCGCTTGGTCGGCGGACGACTCTTCAATCTGGCGATAAGCGAGTACGCTGCGCATGGTGCTGTCCATTCCACCGAAGGCGGCCCCCATGCCGACTTGTCCCACACCTGGCGCGCCGGCGATGGCGCCGCCCGCCATGGCGGCCAGACCGAGAAGCTGCAACATCATCGCCGTCGACTTCGCCTTTGACATCTGATTGCGCAGACGGGCGAGATGTCCGCCAGTGATATGACCGCTTTCATGGGCGATGACCCCGATAACTTGGTTCGGCGTCTTTGCCTCCATCAAGGTGCCCGCGTGCATGAACATGTTGTGTCCATCGACGACGAAGGCGTTGAAGTTCCGGTCGTTGACGAGATGGATCTTGATGTTCTGGGAGCCAAGGCCTGCTGCGCGGAAAATGGGTTTAGCGTAGGAGCGGATAAGCGCTTCGGTCTCGGCGTCGCGGATGATGCCGCCCGCATGGGCGGTGGTCGAACAAACCATCGCGCCAACAACCAGAGCCACAAGCCCCGTGCGGAGTCGCGATAGCGTGCGATAGGGTCCGGTTTGAGTCAGGGCAGGCATGGTGGGGCTTGATCGTATAGATTTGCGTGGATCGGGCAAAGACGGGTGTTTTCTTCTGCCTTCTTAAGGCGTCACGTTGGCATACCGCTTCCGGCCCCCGCCGATACCAAGCCTCGTTTGATTGGCTTTTGAATGAGGCGACAACGTGACGGGGATGTTGGGGCTTCTTCAACATTGCGCGAGGAAAATTTCCTGAACGAGAAGTCGAAGTTACCAAGTCTACCACGGACTCTTCCTGAGGCGCGCGCCATCGATCCATTCATCGTCATGGACGTGATGGCCGAGGCGAATGCACGCCAGGCGAAGGGCGAATACATCATCCACATGGAGGTGGGCCAGCCCGCAACGCCTGCACCGCGTGCGGCACGGGAACGGGCACGCAAAGCACTCGAGACGGAGCGCTTAGGCTACACCGAAGCGCTCGGCATGCCTGCCTTGCGGGAGCGGATCGCTCTGTATGTCAAGGAGCGCTACGGCGCGCGCATCGGTCCCGAGCGTGTCGTGGTCACGGCGGGGTCTTCCGCCGGCTTTGTGCTCGCCTTCCTCGCCATCCTCGCGCCGGGAGACAGTCTCGGCCTGCCATCGCCGGGCTATCCCTGTTACCGCCAAATTCTGAAGGCGCTTGGGCTCAGTCCGCGTCTGATCGAGACTTCGGATGAGGGGCGCTGGATGCCCGGCGCGGGTGACGTGGATTGCCTCGCTGCGGAAGACGCTGCCGGTATTCTTTTGGCGAGCCCAAACAATCCAACGGGGACAATGGTGCTTGGGGATCGCCTCGCCGAGATTGCTGCCGCCTGTCGCCGAAAGGGGCTGTGGCTGATCTCCGACGAGATTTACCATGGGCTTGAATATGGTGCGCCGGCCGAGACGGCGCTCGCGCATTCCGACGAGGCTATCGTCGTCAATAGCTTCTCGAAATATTTCAGCATGACCGGCTGGCGCATCGGCTGGCTCGTGGTGCCGGAGGCGTTGGTGCGTCCCATCGAACGCCTGGCACAAAATATCTATATATGTCCGCCCACCATTTCGCAGATCGCCGCGCTGGGCGCCTTCGATGGCATCGATGAGCTTGAGGCGATCAAGGGGAGCTATGCGCGCAACCGCGGGATGCTTTTGGAGGAACTGTCGGCGGCGGGGCTCTCCGACATTCTTCCCGCCGACGGCGCGTTCTATCTCTATGCGGATGTGAGCCGCTTCACCGACGACAGCGAGGCTTTCGCCAAGGCCATGCTGAGAGACATCGGCGTGGCGGTGACGCCCGGTATCGATTTCGATCCGGATCGAGGTCGAAGCTATATGCGGCTTTGTTATTCGGGACCGGAAGCTTCGATGCGGGAAGCTGCGGTCCGGATCGGCGCTTGGCTTAAGAAGCAATAGGCAAGAAGCGCTAGGCAGGAGCTGAGGAGGCGCTGTTCCCGGCGCCCCCTCAAGAATTCCTAGCCGCGCGACCACCAGCCTTTGCGGCGGGGTGCGTCTTCTTTGTCAGCTTTGGCTTCGGCGCTAACCTCTGGTGCCGGAGCAGGCGCCAGGCTGGGCTCCTGGCTCACCGAAGCCACGGCGAGCGCTGGCTCGGTCTCTTGCGCCTCAGATGCTGTATCCGCGCTCTTCGTGCGGCCCCTGCCGTTTGACCGGCGCCTGCGTGGGGCAGGGCGATCCTCTGAGGGTGCGTCCGACGCCGAGGTCTCTGATGCGGACGGCTCTGACGCTGACGGCTCTGAGGTTGCTGCCCCAGCCTCAGACGGTTCATTACCACCCTCTGCCGTGGCCTCTGCATTCGCCTCACGCGACCTGCCGCCCCGGCCACGCCTGCCGCCCCGGCGCCCTCTGCGGCGTGGCGATCGGCGCGGTGTGGTTTCGCCGTCGGTTTCGGTAGCCGTTACCGTCCCGTCCTCGGACTCTTTGCTCTCATCGGCAGCATCGGAGTCTGTTG
>JAGPVD010000067.1 GCA_018067145.1 Methyloceanibacter sp. | reverse complement strand
GAAGGTCCCGCCGGTCGGCAATACGGTTGACGCCAAGACCGCAAACTTCACCAACACGATCGGGAACTCTGAGCTTAGTGTCGTTTGGACCGATCCGGATTTCGATCCGAAGCAGCGGGCGTTCTACTACGCACGCGTGATCGAAATTCCGACACCGCGCTGGTCGACCTATGACGCTTTCCGCTTCGGTGTCGACATACCAGAAGGCGCGCCAGTGTCGACCCAGGACCGCGCCTATACGTCGCCGATCTGGTACACGCCGAGCTGAGGAGACCATCACAACAAGCCGCGTGCAAAAAATGCGGCGGCGAAAGGGAAAAAGTCATGAGAGTCCGTTCGTTTGCGATGTCCTGTGGCCTCGCGCTGTTCGCCTTTTGCGCGTTGGTCACTTCGGCCTCGGCCGACCAGCTCCCGACTAAGGCGGGTGTTGCTGAGCTCGCGACACCCCAATTCTCTCCCTATGCGGGGCGGAATTTTCCCACCCAGGTTTTTTGGGGTGACACGCATTTGCACACGGCCGTCTCCGTCGATGCAGGCACCATGAATCGGATCGGCCAGGAAGACGCCTTTCGTTTCGCCCGCGGTGAGGAAGTCACGACCACCCATGGGCTCCGCGCCAAGCTTTCGCGGCCGCTCGACTTTTTAGTCATTGCCGATCACGCCGAGATGTATGGCTTGATGCCGCAACTACTCAGCGGCGACCAAGAAATCCTCTCCACCGAGATTGGCAAAAAATGGTACGACGCCCTGACGACCGGCGACGATGTCAAGAAATTCGACACGGCCATGGAGATCGTGGTCTCGCTGTCCGGCGACGAACCGCCTATCAAAAGCGACAAGGCGGTGCGCGACGCCTGGCAGGCCTACACCGCGCTGGCAGACAAGTATAATGACCCTGGTCGTTTCACCGCCCTGATCGGCTATGAATGGACGGCGATCGGCGGCGATAACCTGCACCGCAACGTCATCTTTCGGGGCGACTCCAGTGTCGCCAATCGCACAGTTCCTTTCTCGCAATTTGACAGCAAGAACCCAGAAGATTTGTGGAGGCATCTCGCCGCGTTCGAGAAGGAGACCGGCACCAACGTGCTGGCCATTCCCCATAACGGCAATCTGAGCAATGGGCGCATGTTCACTGTCGAGACCTTCGCCGGGAAGCCGCTGACGAAAGAATTAGCGGCGATGCGGGCTCAATATGAGCCGCTCGTCGAAGCCACCCAGATCAAGGGCGACGGGGAAGCCCATCCTATGCTGTCACCGAACGACGAGTTCGCCGACTACGAGACCTGGGACAAATCCAACCTCAACGGAACCCAGGCTAAGACCCCGGACATGCTGCAATGGGAATACGCTCGCGAGGCTTTGAAGACTGGTCTGCGGCTGGAGAAGGAACTCGGTGTAAATCCATTCAAGTTCGGCATGATCGGCTCGACGGACTCTCACACCTCGTTTGCCGCGGTCGAGGAGGAGAATTTCTTCGGCAAGCATTCCGGCGTCGAGCCGGAGCCGCACCGGTGGGAGCATGTCGTTATCGAGGCGCCCGATCCCAACTTCACCATTAAGGGCTGGCAACAGGCTGCCGGCGGTTATGCGGGGGTCTGGGCGACCGAGAACACCCGCGAGGCGATCTTTGACGCCATGAAGCGGAAAGAAACCTACGCTACGACCGGGCCGCGCATGCTCGTGCGCTTCTTTGGCGGTTGGGACTTCACCGACGCCGATACGCAGACCCGGCTGCCGGCCAATGCGGGTTACGCCAGAGGTGTTCCAATGGGCGGCGATCTGTCAAATGCTCCCAGCGGCAAGGCGCCGAGCTTCCTTGTCGCTGCTTTGAAGGACCCCTATAGCGGCAATCTCGACCGCGTCCAGATCGTCAAGGGATGGTTGGATAAGGACGGCAAGACGCAGGAGAAGGTCTATGACGTCGTGTGGGGCGGCGACCGCAAGCCTGGCGCTGACGGAAAGTTGCCGCCGGTGGGCAACACGGTCAACGTCGGGAGCGCCAGTTGGAGCAACACGATCGGCGCGCCTGAGCTCATCGCCGCTTGGACTGACCCGGACTTCGACCCTGACCAGTCGGCTTTCTACTATGCGCGTGTTATTGAGATTCCTACACCGCGCTGGACGGCCTACGAGGCGAAGCGGTTCGATGTCGACATGTCCGACGACGTTCCGATGACGACTCAGGAGCGAGCTTACACCTCGCCAATCTGGTATTCGCCGAAAGGCTAGTGCTGGTCACAAATTATTCTCCCGTGAAATGGAGACTGCAATGAACCCGATGCGGGTGCTCGCATTGCCTCTTTGGCTTTTTGCCGGCGGGGTGGGTATAGCCGCGGCTCAGGATGTTCCCGATCCATCGTCCGGCCTCGCGGACGTGCTCAAGGGGCGGCCTTACTCGCCTTACGCCGATCGCACCTTTCCGACAGAGGTCTATTTTGGCGACACCCATAGCCACACTAGCGTTTCGGCGGATGCTGGCGGTGGTGGCACGACGCTCGGGCCCCGCGACGCCTACCGCTTTGCGCGTGGCGATCAGGTGACCTCCAATACGGGTCAGCCAGTGAAGCTAAGCCGGCCGCTCGATTTCTATGTGGTCACCGACCATTCCGACGGGATGGGCGCAATCAACGACATCTTGGCCGGATCCTCCAATATTGTTTCCGATCCGGTCGGCAAGAAGTTCCATGAGGCCTTCGCTAAGGGTGGGCAAGACGCCGCCAACGCCGCGTTCGAACTCACTAGCCAGTTCGCGCAAGGGACGTTGCCGGAGGCACTCAACTACCAGCCGGGAAACCCAGCCTATAAGGCGGTTTGGGATGAACTGGTGAATGCAGCCGAGGAGTTCAACGATCCCCACAAATTCATCGCGCTGATCGGATACGAATGGACCTCGCTGGTGAAGGGCAACAATTTGCACCGCGTCGTCATATTCCGCGATGGACCGGAGCGCGCTCGACAGACGCTGCCCTATACGACGACGGCGCCCGTGGGCAGCCCGAACCCACGTGATCTGTGGAAGTGGATGGAGACCTACGAAACTGCCACCGGCGGCGACGTACTGGCCATCCCGCACAACGGAAACCTGTCGAACGGCATGATGTTCGCCATGCAGGACGATTTCGCCGACGGCGCGGCGTTTGACGCCGACTACGCCAAGGCGCGCCAGAAATGGGAACGTCTTTACGAGGCAACTCAGATCAAGGGTGACGGCGAGGCGCATCCGCTGCTGTCGCCCGAGGACGAGTTCGCCGATTTCGAGACCTGGGATATGGGCAATCTCGACCTAAGCGAAGCGAAGACTCCCGAGATGTTGCCCGGTGAGTATGCGCGCGAAGGCCTGAAGCGAGGCTTGGAACTTGAGACGCAGCTCGGCGTGAACCCTTTCAAAGTCGGCCTGGTAGGTGCGAGCGATAACCACGTCGGCTTAACCACTCCTGACAACGACAACTTCTTCGGCAAGTTTGCCCAGTACGAACCGAATCCCCAGCGGGGAAACCATCTGTCGAAGGAAAGCAAGGAGAACGGCGCCAAGCTCTTTAGCTGGCAGTACATCACCTCCGGTTTGACCGCCGTGTGGGCGCCGGCCAACACGCGGGAAGCG
>JAGPVD010000062.1 GCA_018067145.1 Methyloceanibacter sp. | reverse complement strand
GGAGCTGGCGCACCCGACAGGAGTCGAACCTGTGACCTCTGCCTTCGGAGGGCAGCGCTCTATCCAGCTGAGCTACGGGTGCTTCGAAGGCAAACTAGCCAAACGCTTGATACTAAGCAACGGCACCCCTGATCTCACCTGATATAGGCCTTTAGTCCCCCCGCGTGACTTGACGCGTGAGGGCAATGGCGTAGGTATGCGCTGTAATGGACGGAGGGCTGGGCAAGCCTATGAAAAAGAAGAAGAAGGTTCTCGTACTCGGGGGCGGCTTCGGTGGCGTGTTCGCCGCGAAGACGTTGGATAAGCTCGGCCGTGGTCAAATCGAGGTCGAGCTCGTCAACAACAACAACTATTTCGTGTTTCAGCCGTTGCTGCCCGAGGTGGCGGCGTCGAGCATCAACTCCGCCGACGCGGTGGTGCCGCTCCGCCAGCTCATGAGCAAGGTCCAAGTGCGCCAGGCGCGCGTCATGGGCATCGATTTCGCCAAGAAAACCGCGACCGTCATGCAGGGCGCGCGGATGACGCCGGTCGACCTCGAATATGACGAGGTGGTTCTGGCGCTCGGCACCGGTGTCGATCTCGAACGTATTCCAGGCATGGCAGACCATGCCCTGACCATGAAGGATCTGACGGACGCGCAGATCTTGCGGACCCACGTAATCGGCTGCCTCGAGACCGCCGACGTGACCTCAGACCCCGAGGTCAAACAGCAGCTTCTGACCTTCGTCGTGGTCGGCGCTGGGTTCTCGGGCGTGGAGACCGTCGCCGAGATGCGGGAACTGATCCGCCGCGCGCTGCCATATTATCACAACATCAAACCCGATGAGATCCGCGTGCATCTCATCGAATTCGCCCCCCGCATCCTGCCAACCTTCCCAGCCGATCTCGCCGAATACGCGACGAAGCAGCTCGGGAAGCAAGGCATCGAGGTGCTAACCAGCGTCGGCACGAAGTCCGCCACGTCCACCGGGGTCGAACTCACCGACGACCGCATCATTCAGGCCAGCACCATCGTGGCGACCATTGGTAATGGACCGCACCCGCTCGTCTCGCTGCTCGGGCTCGACATGCAGTGGGGCCGCATCAAGACCGACCGCTTCATGCGCGTGCCGGGCCAAGACAATGTGTGGGCGCTCGGCGATGCCGCGCTTATTCCACTGGTCGACAATCCGACGGAGGACCCTGCCGACTTCGCCACGCAGACGGCGCAGTTCGCCGTGCGCGAAGGCGACCAGCTTGCACGCAACATCGCCGCCAAGCTCAACGACAAAGAGCTGACGCAGTTCGAATACAAGTCGAAGGGTTCGCTCGCCTCACTCGGCATGAGCAAGGCTGTGGCCGACGTCTATGGCATGAAGCTGTCGGGCACATTCGCATGGTTGCTGTGGCGCGGCTTCTATCTGTCGTTCCTGCCGGGGTTCTCCGCCAAATTCCGCGTAGGCGTGAACTGGCTCCTCAATAGCATCATGCCGCCGAATATCGTGCAGCTCAGAATGCCACCGCCGGCCACCCGCTACATCCACTTTTGGAAAGGTGACAAAGTCTTCGAGCCGGGCATGCTGATCGACGGCTTCTACACGGTGATCTCCGGCTCCTTCAAGCTAACCATCGACAACCCGGATACGGACGAGCATTTCGAGAAAGTGTTCGGTCCGGGCGAGCATTTCGGCGAACGCGTGCTCGTGCGCTCCGAGCTTAGGACAGGACTGGTCCAGGCATTGGAAGACGGCCTACTCCTGTTCATCGCGCAGAAGGACTTCACCCGCTTCGCCAGGGCCTTCCCGATCCTCGACGATTATTTCAAGGGCTATATCAAGAAGACCTTCGGCGGCACCGACAAGGCCCTGGCACCGGGCAGCACCAATCAGAAGAAAGAGATCAACAGGCAGTCGTAGGTTTGCCGCGCGCCGACGGTGGATGCAGCCACGGTGGATGACTGCGCGAAGCGACTCCCTTGAGGGAGACGCATTCCCTATATTCCACCCATCATGGCAACAGATAAGACCAAGACCCAGACGGCCGGGAAGCCGGTCGTGCGCGGCGACCACGTCTACCTGATCGACGGCTCGGGCTATATTTTCCGCGCCTATCACGCCCTGCCGCCGCTAACGCGCCCCTCCGACGGGCTGCCGATAGGCGCCGTGCATGGCTTCAGCGCCATGCTGTGGAAGCTTCTCCGGGAAGCGGGCGAGCTGGCACAGCCAACTCATTTTGCGGTGATCCTGGACCACTCCTCCAAGACTTTCCGCAACGAATTATTCTCCGGCTACAAGGCGAACCGTTCGGAGACACCCGAAGACCTGATCCCGCAATTCCCGTTGGTGCGCGACGCGGTGCGCGCCTTCAACGTCGCCTGCGTCGAGAAGGAAGGCTTTGAGGCCGACGACCTCATCGCCACCTACGCGATGCAGGCCGCAGATGCCGGCGCCGACGTGACCATCGTCTCGTCGGACAAAGACCTGATGCAAATTATCCGCCCTGGCATCGTCATGTACGACACCATGAAGAACAAAGTCATTGGCGAGGAGGGCGTGCTAGAAAAGTTTGGCGTGCCGCCGGATAAGGTCATCGAGGTTCAAGCGCTGATGGGCGACTCGTCTGACAACGTGCCAGGCGTGCCCGGAATTGGGATCAAAACGGCGGCGCTGCTCATCAACGAGTTCGGCGATCTCGAAACGCTGCTGGCGCGCGCCGAAGAGATCAAGCAACAGAAGCGGCGCGAGAACCTTATTGAGTTCGCCGACCAAGCGCGGCTGTCGAAGACGCTGGTGACGCTTGAAGCCAATGTGCCGCTCGACGTGACGCTGGCCGAGACGGCGGTGCGCGCACCAGAGCCCGACACGCTCACCGCCTTCATGCGTGAAATGGAATTCTCGACGCTGCTGCGCCGCGTGGCGGAGGACCTCGGCGCGACCCTCTCCGAAAGCGAAGCCAAGGGGCCACCGCGCAAGAAGAAGGACGAGTATGACCACCCCTTGCGGCGCTCGCCACGCGGCGAGTCCGGACCGCCACGCGAGCAGAAGGTGCAAGGCGGATCGCCGGCGGAATTGGCCGTCGAGCGGGCGAGCAAGCTTGAGGCGATAGCTTTCGACCGGACCAAATATGAGACGGTGACGGAGCCCGAGCGCTTTGCCGAACTCCTAGAAGAGGCACGTTTTCAAGGATATTTCGCCTTCCGGGCGAAGCTCAACGCCGCCGACCCCATGACTGGGGAGCTGACCGGCGTGGCCCTGGCGCTTGAGCCCGGCCACGCGGCCTATGTGCCGCTGGCTCATCGGAGCGGCGACGAACTCGACCTCGCGGGCGAAGCAGCCATCGAGCAAATGCCTCTGCGCGAAGCTCTCGATCTGCTGAAGCCGATCCTCGAAGACGAGGCGGTGCTGAAGATCGTGCTCAACGCCAAATCCGACATCGTGGCGCTTGCCCGCTACGACATTGCGCTGGCCGCCATCGACGATCCGTGCCTCATGTCTTATGCGCTGGATGCTGGCCGTCGCGACCATGCGCCCGCCAAACTCGGTCATTCTTGGCTCGGCCATACCAGTCTCACCGAGAAAGAGGTGCTGGGCACCGGCAAGTTGGCGGTGGGCTTTGACCGCGTCGCCGTGGATCGCGCCACGGAATATGCGGGCGAAGAGACCGACATCGCCTTGCGACTTTGGATAATCCTGAAACCGCGCTTGGCGGCCGAGTCCGTCACTACGGTCTACGAGACATTGGAGCGCCCGCTGGCGCCCGTTCTGGCTGGGATGGAGCGCGCCGGCGTCAAGGTCGACCGCGCCACGCTGGCAAGCCTGTCGGGCGCATTCGCCCAAACCATTGCGCGGCTCGAAGACGAGATCAGAGAGCTCGCCGGTGAGGACTTCAACATTGGCTCGCCGAAACAGCTCGGCGAGATTCTGTTCGACAAGATGAGCCTGACCGGCGGACGGCGCACCAAGACCGGCGCCTGGAGCACCGACGCGGCAACGCTGGAAGAACTCGCCGCGCAAGGCCACGGGCTGCCGGTCAAAGTGCTGGAATGGCGCCTGCTCGCCAAACTCAAGAGCACCTATACCGACGCGCTGCCCACTTACATCCACGCCGAAACGGGCCGCGTGCACACCTCTTATGCGCTGGCCGCGACCACAACGGGGCGGCTGTCCTCGGTCGAGCCGAACCTTCAGAATATTCCGGTGCGCACGGCGGAAGGCCGCTCTATCCGCAAAGCCTTCGTGGCCGAGAAGGGCAAGAAGCTAATTTCGGCCGACTACAGCCAGATCGAGCTTCGCGTGCTCGCCCACATGGCCGACACGCCGACGCTGCGCCAGGCCTTCGCCGACGGCCTCGACATTCACGCCATGACGGCGAGCGAGATGTTCGGTGTTCCCATCGAGGGCATGGACCCGGGCGTCCGGCGCCGGGCCAAGGCGATCAATTTCGGCATTATCTACGGCATCTCCGCCTTCGGGCTCAGCAACCAGCTCGGCATACCGCGTGGCGAGGCCGCCGACTACATCAACACCTATTTCGAGCGCTTCCCCGGCATCAAAGACTATATGGAGGAGATGAAGGCGGAGGCGCGCCGCGCCGGCTACGTGTCGACGCTGTTCGGGCGGAAAATCCATTATCCCGAAATCAACACCAAGAACCCGTCGCTGCGCGGCAATTACGAACGCGCCGCCATCAACGCGCCGATCCAAGGAACGGCCGCCGACATCATCCGCCGCGCCATGGTGCATATGGAATCGGCGTTAGACGCGGCAGGCCTCAGCGCGCGCATGCTGCTGCAAGTGCATGACGAGCTAATCTTCGAAGCGCCCGAGGGCGAAGTGGACAAGACCATCGAGGTGGCCACACGCGTGATGGAGAATGCGCCGTCACCAGCACTGCAACTGCGGGTGAGGCTGCAAGTGGACGCCCGCGCCGCCGACAATTGGGAACAGGCTCATTAGGGCTGCTTTCGCCCCACCTCGCCTTCGCCCCTACTTTCGCAGCGTTCAGCAGGGTAAGGTCACGGACCCAATAAGGAGATCCTATGTTTCTCGTGTCCATGTTTTCCATGCTTATGCGTCCCGTGCTTAGTCTGCTTGTTTTTGGAACGCTTGCCCTCCCGGCGCTGGCCCTGCCCGCGCCCATGTCCGACGACGAGCTGACAGAGAAGAGCGACCTCGTGGCGCTGGTCCGCGTGTTATCAGTCACCTGCACCAGCGCGGCTAAGGACCCGAAGACGGGCCAGATCCTGCCGGGCTATCTCGCCAAGCTGCAAGTACTCGACGTGAAGAAAGGCGACGCCAAGCGCGGCGACGATGTGCTGGTGACGTGGCGCACAGTTCCCAAAGGTGCGTTAGGGCCTTGGGCAGTCGCCTATTACCCCGGCGAGGAAGTGTGGACGCACCTCACTAAGCGCAGCGGTGGGGTGACCTATGCCTCGACGTGGTGGAACGCCAAGGGCGAACCGCAGAAAGAGCCGGAGACCACGGACCTGCCAGTTCAGATCGGCTACACGTCCGGCATGCGGGGCACGCCGCCGACGCCTTAAGTTCAAGCTGAGAGCCCGTCGAGCCAATCGTTGAATAGCTTGTGGCTCGCCACATTGGTTGGCGGCGCATAGCGCGCGGTCCGCTCGCGCATCTCCGCCAGATCGACCTTGTTATTCGCCAGCTCCAACGTGTGGCCGATCAGCCAGCGCTCTATCTCGCGCTCCGGCAGCTCCACATGGAATTGTAGCGACAGCACTTTCGGCCCATAGGAGAAAGCCTGGTTCGGCGTGATCGGGGTCGAGGCGAGACGCGTGGCGCCCGCCGGCAGGTCGAACGTGTCGCCATGCCAGTTGAGAACATGCAGGCCTTCGAGCACGCCGAGCGGTGACGCCTTGCCTTCCTCGGTCAAGATCAACTGGTCCCAGCCAAGTTCGGTTTCGGTGCCGGGATAGACGCGCGCGCCAAGCACGGTGGCGAGCGCCTGGGCGCCTAGGCAGATGCCGACAACCGGTGTCTCCTGCTTCACCACCGCCTCGACGATGGCCAGCTCGTCTTTTAGGAACGGGTAGCGCTCGAACTCATAGATACCGATGGGCCCCCCAAGCACCAGGACGAGATCGGCGTCTTTGACCGGCAATAGATCGTCGACGCCGGCTTGCAGATAGCGCAGTGCGATGCCGCGCTCCTTAAACACCGGCTCAAGCGTACCGGCATCCTCGAAAGCCACATGGCAAATTGCGACGGCGCTCTGCATGTTTCCCCCTCAGCGAAAGCGCGAACTTATTCATTCTGCGCGCGGCCCTGGCGCCTTGTCGACGTTTAGCGACGGCGGATTGCCCGTTTACGACATTCCAGCCGCTCACACTACGCGCGCCGCCCCTTGGCGGCGGGGATCGCCCGCACCCTCTACATCGCCTTTGCCTCGACGTCGGGCAGCATGCACACCACCAAAGAACAGGTTTGGCTCGGGCCAAGCATGGCCCCGATCGCCGAGCGCGCGGAACGCCGCCTCGGCCTCCTCGCTCAGGCCCGGCTCGAAGCTCGTGACGCCGCTCCGCTCCACATGAAGGCGCGGCGTCGCCACGGCGTCCTCAAGACTCATACCGTGAGCCAACAGATTGACCGCGACCTGAAGCACCGCTGTGCGGATGCGGTTCGAGCCGCCAGTGCCAAGCGCCGTTACCGTGCCGTCCGCCTCCATGATGATGGTCGGTGCCATCATCGATGAAAGTCGCGTGCCCTCCCGCCATTCGTCTCCCGGCGTTACGTCTTCCTCGCCCAGCATGTTGTTCAGCATAAAACCGAACGGGCCGACGATGGCGCCGTTGCCCTCGCCGTTCGAGAGACTGACCGACGCGGCATTGCCCTCGGCGTCAATTACGCTGATATGGGTGGTGCCGCGATAGGCTTGTTTGTGTTGCGCCGCCGCGCACATCTCCTTCGCCAGAGCATCGCCGCCGAGACACGAGGCGAGACCGTCGCCGTGCTTGTCGCGCACCGCATTCGTGGCCTCCATGGCCGCGTGTACGCCAAGCGTATCGATGCGGCCGCCTTGTTGGAGATGCGCATCAAGAAAGCTCAAGCCGAAAGCGATCAACGGGCCGCTGGCGGCAGGCGGCGGGTTGAGCGCGACGGTGGCGCCGCCATGGCGCCAGAACAGCGGCTCGCGCAACGCCACATCGTATCGCTTGAGGTCTTCGTGGGTGAGATGTCCGCCGAGGTCGCGCGACTGGGTGACGATTGCCTTGCCCACATCGCCATCGACAAACAGACGCGCCCCATCCTCGGCGAGCCATTCCAGCGTCTCGGCCAGGCCTTCATTCCGGAAGGTCTCGCCGGCTTTCATGGGGGCGCCACCGGGCGCAAAAATTTTGGCCACGCCGGCGCTCGCGGTAAGGATCGGCGCGATGACGGTGAAGAGATAGGCCTGGAACGCGGAGAGGGAGAAACCAGAGCGCGCGGCGCGCACCGCCGGCTCCACCAGGCACTTCATGGGCAACCGGCCATACGCCTCGTGCATGGCGAACAGGCCCTGGGCCATACCGGGCGTGGCGCTCGACCCAAGCCCGATATGGAACTCCTGGGTGGCCGGACCAAAGTCAGCCTGAATGGGAAAGAAGGAGACTTCGCTCGCAGGCCGGCGCTTCAGCGGCGTCTCAACGAAGAAATCGAACAGCCGGACCGCTTCGCTGTCCGCCTGCCGCCCCATTAAGAACCCGCCACCGCCGGGAGAGGCGAACACGGCTTCGGCGACGAAAGACATGCAGACGCCGGCGATCGCCGCGTCGAAGGCATTGCCGCCATCGGCGAGAATTTCGGCGGCAGCGGACGCGGTCAGCTCGTGACCGGCCGCGACGACACTCTTTGCCTTGCTCATGCGATTTGCCTAAGGCGAAGCGCGCGAGGCCGCAAGCATGGCGCGCGGGGCCCAGAAACGAACATGGCCGGGACGATGCCCGGCCATGACGTCAGTTACTATTTCAAGCGACGAGCGTTTCAGCCCAGACGCTTCTCAAGCGCATCGAGCTCTTCCTGCAAACCCTTCGGCAGCTTGTCGCCAAAGGTCGCGAAGTGCTCCTTGATCGAGGGAAGCTCGGCCTTCCAGCCTTCGGTGTCGACTTGAAGCAGACCCTTCAGGTCGTCTGCGTCCATGTCGAGGCCGTCGGTGTCGAGCGCGCCGTCCGCCGGCAGCTTGCCGATCGGTGTCTCGACCGCACCCGCCTTGCCGTTGCAGCGCTCAAAGATCCACTTCAGCACGCGGGAATTCTCGGCGAAGCCCGGCCACAGGAACTTGCCCTCAGGGCTCTTGCGGAACCAGTTCACGTAGAAAATCTTCGGCAGCTTATCGCCGCCGGTCTCGCCGATCTTCAGCCAATGGGCAAAATAGTCACCCATGTGGTAGCCGCAAAAGGGGAGCATCGCCATCGGATCGCGGCGAATGTCGCCCTTCGCGTCCGCGGCCGCAGCGGTCTTCTCCGAGGCCATAATGGAGCCCAGGAACGTGCCTTGTTTCCAATCCTCGGCTTCGGTGACAAGCGGCACCACTGAGGCACGGCGGCCGCCGAACAGGATGGCGTCGATCGGCACGCCCTTAGGATCTTCCCACTCAGATGCGATCACCGGGCACTGGCTGGCGGGCGCGGTGAAGCGGGAATTCGGGTGCGCAGCGGGACGGCCGGCTTCCGGCGTCCACGAGCGGCGGAGCCAATCGGTGACGTGCGCCGGCGACTCCTCGGTCATCCCCTCCCACCACACATCGCCGTCATCGGTGAGCGCGACATTGGAGTAAATGCAGTTCTCATCGAGAGTCCGCATGGCGTTGTAGTTGGAGTGGTCGGACGTGCCCGGCGCAACGCCGAAGAAGCCCGTCTCCGGGTTGATGGCGTAGAGCCGTCCATCCTCGCCGAATTTCATCCAGCAAATGTCGTCGCCGATGGTCTCGGCTTTCCAGCCCGGAATGGTCGGGTTGAGCATGGCGAGATTGGTCTTGCCACAAGCCGACGGGAACGCGGCGGCGACATATTTCACTTCGCCTTCTGGATTGGTCAGCTTGAGAATGAGCATATGCTCGGCCATCCAGCCCTCGTCGCGGGCCTTCACGGATGCGATGCGCAGGGCGTGACACTTCTTGCCGAGCAACGCGTTGCCGCCATAGCCGGAACCGTAGGACCAAATCTCACGGGTCTCTGGGAAATGCGCGATGTACTTAGTCTCGTTGCAAGGCCACGGAACGTCGGCCTGGTTCGGTGCCGTGAGCGGGGCGCCAACCGTGTGCATGCCGCGCACGAAGTCGTCGCTATCGCCAAGCGCCGCCCACACCTTGTCACCCACGCGGGTCATGATGTGCATGTTGGCGACGGCGTAGGCGCTGTCGGTGACCATCACGCCGATGCCGGCGATAGGCGAACCAACCGGGCCCATGGAATAGGGCACCACATACATTGTGCGGCCCTGCATGGCGCCGTCATAGATCTTGGAGATCGTCGCTTTCATCTGTGCCGGGTCGGCCCAGTTGTTGGTGGGGCCGGCGTCCTCTTCGCTCACCGAGCAGATATAGGTCTGGTCCTCAACGCGGGCGACGTCCTTGGGGTCGGAACGGACGAGGATCGAATTGGGACGCTTCTCTTCGTCCAGCCACATGGCGGTGCCGCCATCGACCAGGCTTTTCAGCAGGTCCTGATATTCTTCCTTGGACCCGTCGCACCAGCGCACGGCGTCGGGCTTGAACAGCGCCTTGGCCTCCTCGACGAAAGCCAGCACCTTCGGGTTGCCCTTGGCCCCTTCGGCCACAACGTTCTGAACGCTCATGCGGTTTAGTCCCCAAATCTTGAAATGATGGAAAAAGTCGGTCGGCGTGGCCCTCTAGCTACCCTGAACCTAGAACGCTTTCAAGAAAGGTCCTGTGACAGGCAGAAGAAGACAGTCCCTTCAAAAGGCTAGCTCGGCTTCGATCAGGCCCCTGCGTCCTGCGAGGGATCCAGGAGATCGGCCGGCTCCAGATCGACGATGCGCCCAAATCCACCAATAAAGTGAGCCCCTTCAAGGGCTAAGCGCCAAAAGGCGAAGTCTTCGAAATCCACATAGAAACCCGCCTCGGGATGGCGGGCGAGAAAACGCCGCTTCACTCCCTCGCCGCTCACCTTCTCGGCCCGGCCATGGAGGGTGACGCGGGCGCCCTGAAGAGGGTCGGCAAGGTCCCCTGTCCCGTCGATGAGGATCGAGGCGCGGCTATCGTCCAACAAATTGCGGGTATGCCGCGCCAGGCTCGATATAAGAAAGATCGGCCCCCCCGAATCGTCGGTCGCGACCGTGATCAGAGATGCGTAAGGGCACCCAGTGGTGCGATCGAGCGTCGCCAGGGAGGCCTTGAACGCCCGCTGTAGGAGGGTGCGCGCATCCGCCGCGATTTCAGCCTGCTCAGGCGTTTCTTTCGAGTTATTTACTTGCGCCATAACAATAATTGTTGCATCCCGATGCTGTTGGGTGTGGCGCAAAGCGCCCCGCTGCTGCCATTTTTTGCAGGCGGCCATACGACCATACACCCACCACTTCGCGTCAATCGCGCAAAAGGCCCCCCAATGCCCACAATCGCCCTTGTCGACGACGATCGGAATATCCTGACCTCCTTGCGCATGGTGCTCGAGGCCGAAGGCTATAAGATCCAGACCTATAACGATGGCGCCAGCGCGCTCGACGGCTTTGCCGCGAGTCCGCCCGACCTCGCCATCCTCGATATCAAGATGCCGCGCATGGACGGCATGGAACTCCTGCGCCGGCTGCGCCAGGACAGCGAGCTGCCGGTGATCTTCCTCACCTCCAAGGATGAGGAGATCGACGAGCTTTTCGGCCTCAAAATGGGCGCCGACGATTTCATCCGTAAACCTTTCCCCCAGCGGCTCCTGGTCGAACGGGTGAAGGCGGTTCTGCGCCGGTCTCAGCCGCGTGACCCGGCCGTGGGTGAGGACAAATCCAAGGTGCTTGAGCGCGGCAAGCTCAAGATGGACCCGGAGCGCCATACCTGCGTGTGGAACGACGGCTCGGTCGCCCTGACGGTCACGGAATTCCTGATCCTGCAATCCCTGGCGCAGCGGCCTGGCGTAGTAAAAAGCCGGGACGCGCTCATGGATGCGGCCTATGATGATCAGGTGTATGTCGACGACCGCACAATCGATAGCCACATCAAGCGGTTGCGCAAGAAATTCAAGGTCGTCGATCAAAGCTTCGACGTGATCGAGACGCTTTATGGCGTGGGCTACCGGTTCAAGGAATAACAGGCGAGGCCGATGACCGCGGAGCCGGATAGATCCTGGCAGCGGGTTGACGCCCCGGCCAAAGAGCGCGTCGGCCGTTTCATGCGCGCCGCGTTCAACCGGACGCGGCGTTTCGCAGTGTGGTGCGCCGTGCATCGGCCGTTCCGCCAAGGCTTTTCCAGCCTGACCCGGCGCATCGTCATTCTCAACCTGATCGGCCTGGCGATCCTCGTCTCGGGCATTCTCTACCTCAATCAATTTCGTGCCGGGCTGATCGACGCCAAGGTGGAGAGCCTGTTGACCCAGGGCGAGATCATCGCCCGGGCCATCGCTGCCTCGGCCGGCGTTGATTCCACAGAGGTACAGCTCGATCCGGAGAAACTGCTGGAGGCGGAGCTTGGTCAGGCCAGTGGTGGTGGCGTCGCCTTTTCAAATGCGGTCGGCTTCACCATCGATCCCGAACGGGCCGCGCCGATCCTGCGGCCCCTGGTCAAACCCACCGGGAGCCGCGCGCGCATCTATGGCCGTGACGGCGCACTGATCCTCGATTCCGACACCTTCTATTCGCGTGGCCAGGTGCTCCGTTACGACCTATCGCCACCCGATACGGTCGAGCCTGACGCGCTGAACACATTCTGGCGGGCGGTGACAAACCAGATGAGGCCCTCGGGCCTGCCGGTTTATACCGAGATTGGCGGGGCGAACGGCAAAGTATATCCCGAAGTTGCCACGGCCCTGACCGGAACTTCGGTGCCGATCGTCCGGATCAACGACAAAGGCGAACTCGTCGTCTCCGTCGCAGTGCCGGTGCAACGTATGAGCGCCGTGCTCGGCGTGCTGCTGCTGTCGACGCGCGGTGGCGACATCGACAACATCGTGGCGGCGGAGCGTTGGGGCATCGTGCGCGTGTCACTGTTCGCCGCGGCCGTGACTATCGTCTTATCTCTCATCCTCGCCAACACCATCGCCGGTCCGGTACAGCGGCTCGCGACCGCGGCCGAGCGCGTGCGTCATAGCGTGAAGGGCCGCGCCGAGATCCCCGACTTCACCGACCGCTCAGACGAGATCGGCCATTTGTCCGGCGCCCTACGCGACATGACCGGCGCGCTCTACCGGCGGATCGACGCCATTGAAAGTTTTGCCGCCGACGTGGCGCATGAGCTTAAAAACCCGCTCACCTCCTTGCGCAGTGCCACCGAGACCCTGCCGCTGGCCAATACCAAGGAGTCCAAAGACCGGTTGATGGAGATCATCCAACACGACGTGCGACGGCTCGACCGCCTGATCAGCGACATTTCCGACGCCTCGCGTCTCGATGCCGAGCTTGCCCGCGAGGACGCGGAGCCCGTGAGCATCGATGAGCTGCTGCGGGCTACGGTCTCGTTGTTCAACGATGTTCATCGCGAAGATACGCCGGATGTGGTTCTCGACATCACTTATGCGCCAGGGGCCCATCCCTATCAGGTCCTCGGTCATGACAGCCGCTTGCATCAGGTCGTCGTGAACCTGCTTGAGAACGCCATCTCCTTCTCACCACCAGGAGGCCAAGTCACGATCGCCGCGCGGCGCATCGGCAACGAAGTCCAGATCACGGTTGAGGATGAGGGTCCCGGCATCCCACCGGAGAATATCGAGCGCGTCTTCGAGCGTTTCTACACGGACCGGCCCGAAGAAAATTTTGGCCAGAATTCAGGACTGGGCCTGAACATTTCCCGTCAGATCGTGGTTGCCCACGGCGGCCGGCTTTATGCCGAGAACCGTAAAGCCCCGGGTACCGACCGTGGCAAAGGCGACACGCCCGCACGCGGGAACGGGGGCGCCCGTTTCGTCATCCGTTTGCCGGCGGCGTAAGGATCACTGCGTTGGCGGCAGAACTCGTCCACGGCACTTGTGTGGCCCTCGGCAACCGCGCCGCGCTCCTACGAGGAGGCTCAGGCTGCGGGAAGTCCGACCTTGCACTGAGATTCCTGGCGCTGCCGGGAGACGGCGAGCTTCGTCCGGCCCTGGTCGCCGACGACCAGGTTTGGGTCGAGGGAAACGGCGATGGCGAGGCGCTGGCTTCGGCGCCAGGCACGATCGGCGGAATGATCGAAGTCAGGGGATTAGGAATCGCCGAAATGCCGTTTGTCGCCGAGGTGCCGCTCGTGCTCGTCTGCGACCTTGTGGAAGCCGATGCAGTGCCTCGCATGCCTTGCGATCCTTGGGAGCGTACCAAGATCGCAGGCGTAGAAATCATGGCGCTGAAGCTTTCACCTTTTGAGGCCTCAGCGCCACTGAAACTGAAAATGGCGCTTTTGCTGGCGTCGGAACAATGATTTTTAGGTCGCTTCGGACTTGCACATGAGGTCCGCTCCGCACAAATTAGCGGCCTTTCGCCGGACGGCATTCATCTCTAAAGAGGCACTATGATCGGCGTCGTCATCGTTACCCATGGCAAGCTCGCGCACGAGTTCCGCGCAGCGCTCGAACACGTGGTCGGACCGCAGGAACAGATCGAGACGATTTCGATTGGACCCGACGACGATCTCGATGCCAGGCGCGCCGACATGCTGTCAGCGCTCGACGACGTCGATAGCGGCGAAGGTGTCGTGGTGCTCACCGACATGTTCGGCGGTTCGCCATCCAATCTCGCGATCTCCGCCATGGAGCGGCCAAGCGTCGAAGTGATCGCCGGCGTCAACCTGCCGATGCTGGTGAAACTGGCGAGCGTGCGCGGCGACGCCGGGCTCGACGAGACGATAATGAAAGCGCAGGAAGCCGGCCGCAAGTATATCAGCGTCGCAAGCCAGATCCTGGCGGCCAACTAGCCGCATGACGGAGACACCCAACATCACCGGCGCACCGCAAGACGGCCTCGTCTTTGCGGAGGTGACCATCCCGAACAAGAAGGGCCTGCATGCGCGCGCGTCAGCTCAGTTCGTGCGCTGCGCCTCGAGCTACACCGCCGACGTCAAAGTGACCCGCGAGGGACACTCCGTTGGTGGCACCTCGATCATGGGGCTGATGATGCTGGCCGCCGGTCAAGGTCACTCGATCCTCATCGAGATAGATGGCGCGCAAGCCAAGGACGCGCTGGAGGCACTCGTCGCGCTCGTTGAAGACGGTTTCGGCGAAGAAGACTAAGCGCCATTCGTGCGGCGATGTCGGCGAGATATGCATCGCCGGGCCCCAGGTCATGACCGGCTACTGGAGGAAACCGGACGAGACCGAGTTCTCGTTCGTGGGACGGTTCTTCCGCACCGGCGACGTCGGCTATATGGACGAGGACGGCTACATCTTCATCGTCGATCGCATCAAGAACATGATCAACGGGGCGGGCTTCAAAGTCTATCCGCGGTGCATCGAGGATGCGCTCTACGAGCACCCGGCGGTCGCCGAGGTCTGCGTGGTCGGAATCCCGGACGACTATCGCGGCGAAGCGCCTAAGGCCTATGTGCGGCTCAAGGACGGCGCGCACACGACCGCGGCCGACCTCCTCGCGTTCCTCCGGCCCAAACTTTCCAAGCTTGAGCTGCCGGCGGCCATCGAGTTCCGCGACGAGTTGCCGAAGACGATGATCGGCAAGCTGTTTAAGAAGGCGTTACGCACGCAAGCGCAGGGCTAAGCCACCGGCTACCCTCTCGTCGGAGCATAGCCGACCCTAACGCTGCCAGGGAAGGAGCCCCTCCCGCTGCTGTTGGCGCCGGAGAAGCCGCCTTTGCCGCCGGCTCAACGGAACCTCATCGGCGATCACCGTCTCGGTGGTCTCCGTCTCAGCCGTCTCAATGGCAGCGGCTTGCGAATCGGTCGGCACAGCCGCGGCGGGCGCAGCTGTTGCCGGACGTGCCGCCGGTGCCGCAGTCGCCTGCATATTCTGTGGTTTAGGCGTCAGTGCTGGCGCAGTCGGCTGAGGCACGATGAGGCTCGCCATCCCAAACATGCTTGGGACGTTCTCGCCGGAGAACTCGTTGCTCTCGGTTTTTGCCGAGCCATTCAGAAAACGGAGCCCCGGGCGCGTGCCGTTCAGGACGGCCGGTGTCAGCATCTCAGCCTCCGACAGAGTGTTCGGCTTCGGCTCCACGCTCGCCGTAGC
>JAGPVD010000061.1 GCA_018067145.1 Methyloceanibacter sp. | reverse complement strand
GGTTCGATCGTGACTGACCGACTTCGCTCCTACGGTGCGGCAATGAAAGTAATCGGCAACGACGTCAACCAGGAGTGCGGTCGCTGGCGGAACAACCGGGCTGAGAATTCACACCAGCCATTCCGACGACGAGAACGAGCGATGGCGAAGTTCAGGAGCATGCAAACTCTCCAAAAGTTTGCCGCTGCCCATGCCTCGATCCACAACCACTTCAACCACGACCGTCACCTCAACCCCCGCGACATCTTCAAACAGAACCGTTCTGCCGCCCTAGCCGAGTGGCGTCAGCTGGCGGCCTGAACGCTTCAGACCAGTACCCTTTGCAGGCCCGCTCAGGTTTGTCTGACAATGCCCTCGCGACATCTTCAGACAGAACCGTTCTGCCGCCTTGGCCGAATGGCGTCAGCTGGCGGCCTGAACGCTTCAGACCAGCAACTTTCGCAGGCCCGTTCAGGTTTGTCTGACAATGCCCCGGCTTGATTTGCTTAGTCGGGTCAAGCGGTCCGGTGGTAACCTTCTCCCCGGGGAGAGAAAGGACCTATGGTGCGCGCTATTCTTCGCCTTATCGCGACCTAGGGCCCGAGCATCAGATTATGAAGCCCAATTTGATCACCGGACAGACAGCATTCGGGGAAGTTACTAAACCCGGCTCGCAGGTCGAGATGTCCAAGACGCCTCAGTCTTGGGACGACCCCATACTTCACGTGCCGGGGTCCTGTAAGCCGGAGTGGCTGCACCAATGAGACATCGCATGGGCATTGTCAGAGCAAATTCGTTTACTTTGCCAAAACGTCAGAACCGGATTTTGCGGCCATTGATTTTCTTGCATTTTTCCGGGTCGATCTGAGCGGTTCGATGGCCGCGCCAAGTATTTAGAATTTTGCTCTGGCAATGCCCTGGACCAGCAACGTGGAAAAGGAGGCATTATGGGAAAGAGCATATCTGAAAGCCTGCTTGACGTGCTCGCCGAAGCGGGTGCGCATGACATCTTTGGCGTTGCTGGCGATGCCATCAATCCTTTTGTAGACGCAGTAACAAAAGACGAACGTTTCCGCTGGATCGGTGTGCGACACGAAGAGCACGCCGGTTATGCCGCAAGCGCTCAATCAGAATTGTCTGGAAAGATCGGCGTGTGTGCGGGCACATCAGGCCCAGGTGCGCTGCACCTCATTAATGGCCTCTATAACGCGCAAAAGGAAGGCGGGGCCGTTGTCGCGGTTACGGGGCAGATCCCACTCGCCCAGCGGGGGAGCGACTTCCACAAGGAAATGGATCTGTCCAAGGTGTTCGATGATGTGTGTGCCTATCAGGCCATTATCGACTCACCGGCCCAAATGCCGCGCATGGCCGAGATTGCCGTGCAGCGATCACTCACCGAGCGGGTGGTAACCCGCATCGAGATACCGGCAGATGTCATTGGCAAGGACGTCAGCGGTGAGCACTTCAAGCATCCGCTCGTGTGTACCTTGCCAACCTGTGCGCCGCCCGAGGAGCAGATCCAGATGGCAGCCAAGGTCATCAACGGCGGGAAACGTGTCACGCTGTATTGCGGGATCGGCTGTCGAGACGCGCGCGAACAGGTCTTGGCTCTGGCGCAACGGGTCCAGGCACCGATTGCGCATACGATGCGTGCGAAAGATATTTTCGACTATTCGGATGGTCCGGTGGTCGGCATGACGGGCCTCATTGGTAACCCCGGCGGGTACCATGCTGTCCTCGACTGTGATGTTTTGATCATGCTTGGTACCGACTTTCCATACACTGAGTTCCTTCCCGGCGGTATCCCAATCATCCAGGTAGATCGCAATATCGAGCACCTTGGGCGTCGTGCCCCCGTGACGCTCGGCCTCGTTGGCGGCGTTCGCGAAACACTATCGGCACTATTGCCGTTAGTAAATGAGGGCAACTCTGGGCATTTTCGCGATGGCGTACTCAAGCTAACTCACAAGTGGCTTGAGCAGATGAAGAAGCAGGCCAGCCTATCTCGGACCGACGAACCGCTCCATCCGCAGCTCTTTGCGCGGGCGATAAGTGACCGCGCCGCCGACGATGCTTGCTTCGCAGTGGATGTGGGTGAATGCACCGTTTGGGTGGCCCGTCAGGTCAGCATGCGCGGACAACGCCGCATGGTGGGTGGGTTCAATCATGGCTCGCTCGGCGTGGGGCTGCCGGTTGCGCTTGGTGCTGCGGCGCTTAACCCCAAACGTCAGGTTTGGGCATTTTGCGGCGATGGGGGGTTCGGCATGAGCATGAACGACTTCGTCACTGCGGTGCGCTACGGCTGGCCGATCAAGGTGATCGTGTTTAACAACAGCCAACTGGGTTTCGTTAATATGGAGATGGAAGTTTCGGGGATGCCACGCAACGATGCCGCTACGGGGTTACTTAACCCTGACTTCGCACTTTATGCGAAAGCTTGCGGCGGAGAGGGCGTACGTGTCGAGCACGCGAAGGACATTGGCCGAGCTATCGACCAAGCACTCGCGACGGACAAGCCGTTCATCATCGATGCCATCGTCAGCTCGGGCGAACTGGTGATGCCGCCTCATATAGAGATTGACGACGTATGGGGCTTTGGCATGACAAAGGTCAAGGAAGGTCTGATGGGGGTCAAAGGAGACCATGCGGTATGGAAGGAATGGCGCGACGAGTTTATGGCACAGCTACATTAACTGCCCTTTTTCGAAGGGCGTGATGAGTCACGGGCGGCGCATTGGGTATCGCGCGTCGTGCACGTTACCGCCAAACTGAGCCTGGCTGACTACCATGCTGCAGCGCCAATAAGCACCCTGTCGCCACGGAGAGCGCGCTTGACCAGTTATGGTGGCGTTCCCATCATCCTGCCGGGACTGCGAAAATCATAATGAAGGCCAAAATGACCGCAATCGCGCCCATGGCCAATCGCTGGGGCAACGACTTATTGATGCTCATAGCAACGAAGCATTGCATCATGTAGTAGAAGGCGAAGGCCCTTGATGCGAACGCGAGAATTGTGAGCGTGGGGGCAACGGCAAGCGCAATCGCACTGCCGCAAATGATCAGGTAGGCGCAGCGTGTTGTAACGTGCTGCTTCGTGACCTCCGCCAGATTACCGCCACCGGCCATCGTATCGGCGACAGCAGCACTGAATTGGCTCAGTACGGCCGCAGCGACAAGTGGCACCGCCAGAAGGGCAGAGGCCTTGCCCGCGAGCATGATGAGCGAATTGGTCTCCACTTTGCTGCCCAGGAAATGCATGAGCGGCGTGGCCAGGGCGATAAACGCAATATAGACGATCATTGAGATGATCTGGGACAGGCGGCTAGAGCGGATTCGGGTGTCAGTATCAAACTTTTCGCCCAGGTATCTTGATGTCTCAAACCCTTGAACAACGATCAACGTGCCGGCAACAATCGTAGCGGTCTGCCACCAACTCTTGTCAGGCGTCACGGGCCACTGGATTCCTCCCCCTTCGATGGCCCGAATATCGTAAGCCGCAAAACCGATGAATAGAGCAACGATAATCAGCAGCGTGATCCAGAGGGCGATATCCTCCAGCTTTTGCAGCAATGCAAGACCCTTGAAATAGCCGATCAGGCCGATCACCGTGATAACCGCCACTGTTACGAGGTGTTCGGTCAGGCTGGTGTCAATTCCCGGCCACGCATGGCTCAGGCCGCCGAGAAAGAAGGACGCAAGAATCTTGATATAGAGCAGCACGGAAATGACATAAGCCCACACGAGAGCAAGGTCTGAGCCTCGTTCAAAAAAAGTAGTGATATGCGGCGCTTTTCCGGCCTCAAGCAGCGGCTCCGCGAAGCGAATATTAAAGCGGATCACGCTTCCGATGGTGTAAGCGAGAAGCGTGATGCCA
>JAGPVD010000025.1 GCA_018067145.1 Methyloceanibacter sp. | reverse complement strand
TCGCTAGGGCCGCCATTTCAGCGAAAACATCTAAGTTCGACGCGTCTAATTAGGCGCGGTCGAGTTCTGCCGGGAGATAGGAAGTAACTTCCATACCAGCTTCGGACTCACAGATTTCGGGTTTCAGCCACTCTTTCATGGTCGTCTCCTTCGGTGAACTTCAAGGTTAGATAATGGGGAGCCCGGATGAGAGCTGCATGAAGCGTACATGAACGCTTTCTGACAACCACATTAACGGGCGCTGACAAAGAAAAGCGTTATAAGCCAACAAGATAGCGCCACGCACCGCTCTTCCGGCACCCTTTAGGGCACTCAGGACCGGGCAATTTTCATGAGCCTGGCGGCTATTGGAACAGCAGAGCGGCCTTGGCCAGGGTGTTGAAGACGCCCCATAGCAGCGGGATGCCCACGAAGCTCCACGCCAGCACCAGTTTGATCTTGTTGGCGCCCGAGACGTCCTCGTGATGTGTCGTTTCGGTCATCGGTCTCTCCTCAAGCGTCCACGTCTTTGGGGTCCATGTGGTGGCGTTCATCCACCGGGCGCATCATCCAGTTCAAGATGAAGCCTACGAGCAGCAGGCTGGCCATGATGTACATGGTCACCGAGTAGGCCTCGGCCTTGGGCACTCCGTTATTGATCTGGTACTCGCGAATATAATTCACCAAAACCGGCCCGAATACGCCGGCCGCCGACCAGGCGGTCAGCAGACGCCCGTGGATGGCGCCCACATAGCGCGTGCCAAACACGTCCTTGAGATAGGCCGGGATGGTGGCGAAGCCGCCGCCATACATGGTCATGATGATGCAATAGAATGTCACGAACAGGACGATCGACCCGACCGCGCCGGTCCAGGGCACGATGGCATAGAGCGCCATGCCGAGGGCGAAGAAGATCATGTAGGTGTTGCGCCGGCCGATAAAGTCCGATGCCGAGGCCCAGAAGAACCGGCCGAGCATGTTGAACAGGCTGAGCAATCCGACAAAGCCAGACGCCGCCAGCACGCTGATACGGCCTGGGAACATCTCCTGGCTCATAGCTGAAGCTTGGCTGAGCACGCCAATGCCGGCGGTCACGTTCAGGCAGAGCACGCCCCAGAGGAGATAGAATTGCGGGGTCTTCAGCGCCTCGTCCACGTGGACATGGGCAGTGGTGATTAGCTTCTTGGACTCCGTCGGCGCCACATAGCCTTCCGGCGCCCAGCCCTTCGGCGGCACGCGCACGATGACCGAGCCCATCATCATGAAGAACATGTAGACGAGGCCAAGGGTGATGAAGGTGCCGGTGACGCCCACATTGGTGGGGCTCGAGAATTGCGACATTAGCCAAACCGAAAGCGGCGAGGCGATCATGGCGCCGCCGCCAAAGCCCATAATAGCCATGCCCGTGGCCATGCCGGGTCGGTCGGGGAACCAGGTGATGAGCGTCTTCACCGGTGAAATGTAGCCGAGGCCGAGCCCGCAGCCGCCGAGCACGCCATAGCCGAGATAGACGATCCATAGCTGGTGCGTGTGGACGCCGAACGCGGAGATTAAAAACCCGCCGCCGAAACAGAGCGCCGCGGCGAACATGGCCTTGCGCGGTCCGACCCGGTCGAGCCACGTGCCGGTGAAGGCGGCGGCGAGGCCGAGGAACACAATGGCGATGGAGAATATCCAGCCGAGCTGGGTGAGCTTCCAGTCATCAGGCGCGGACTCGGTGATGCCGATCAGCCGCGTCATGGGCAGGTTGAACACGCTGAAGGCGTAGACCTGTCCGATGCAGAGATGGACGCAGAGCGCCGCGGGGGGGACGAGCCAACGGCTGAAGCCGGGCTTGGCTACGGTGTGTGAGCGGTCGAGCCAACTGAAAAGGCCCCTAGAGTCTGCCTGTGCAAGGCTCGCCATGCGTCAAATCCCCCCGAAAACACGCTTATCGTTTTTTGTTGGCCGGCAGTCTGGCCGGGCTTCGCCGCCACCGCAAGGCCCTGAATGGCCATTCACCTCTTGAAGGTTGAGAGAGATCGAGGTTTCGCGCTCGCCCGCCCCATGTTGCGACGGAGGGATGACGGCGGGGTGACGCGTGCTCTGAGGGACGCGCGGCTGACACCCCGCGCGCCATAGGCGGGCCGGAGGAGGCGACACCAAGAAGCGCGGGGCTCGGGCCGGACTAGCCGGATTTCCTGAACTCCTCGGCTTCCTCGGAGCCCTTCGTGGCGTTGCCCGCCGTATAGGAGTGGGCGCCGACGCCAGCGAGCTTGCCGCCCTCGACGATGAGGTATTCGTCACGGATGGGCGTGCCGGCGAAGTAGGACTCCAAGATCTCCCGCGTACCCGCCGCATAGCGGGTCTGCGCCGACAGCGACGTGCCGGAGATGTGCGGCGTCATGCCGTGATGGGGCATGGTGCGCCACGGGTGATCCTTCGGCGCGGGCTGCGGAAACCAGACATCGCCGGCATAGCCCGCGAGCTGGCCGCTCTCCAACGCCCGCACGACGGCGTCACGATCGGCGATCTTGCCGCGCGCGGTGTTGATGAGATAGCTGCCGCGCTTCATCTTGCCGATCATCTCGTCGTCGAAGAGATGCTCGGTCTCCGGATGGAGCGGGCAGTTGATCGTCACAACATCGCAAACCTTGACCATCGACTCCACGTCAGGGTGGAAGGTGAGGCCAAGCTCTTCCTCCACGTCTTTCGGCAGACGGTGCTTGTCGTAATAATGGAGCTTCACCTCGAAGGGCTTCAGCCGGCGCAACACAGCCAGGCCAATCCGCCCGGCGGCGACGGTGCCGACATTCATGCCTTCGAGGTCATAAGACCGCTCGACGCAATCGGCGATGTTCCAGCCGCCCTTCACCACCCAACCATAAGAGGGGAGGTAGTTGCGGACCTGCGACAGGATCATCATCACCACATGCTCGGCGACGCTAATCGAGTTGCAGAAGGTCACCTCGGCCACGGTGACGCCCTTGTCCATGGCGGCCTGCAGGTCGGTATGATCGGACCCGATGCCTGCGGTCACGATCATCTTGAGGTTTTTGGCCTTGTCGATGCGCTCCGCCGTCATATAGGCGGGCCAGAAGGGCTGGGAGATCACGATGTCGGCGTCGGGAAGTTCCCTATCGAGAACAGAGTCCGCGCCGTCTTTGTCGGAGGTGACCACCAGTTCGTGGCCGGCATCTTCGAGGAACTTGCGCAAACCAAGTTCGCCCGAGACGCTGCCGAGCAATGCGCCGGGTGTGAAATCGATGCTGCTCGGCGTCGGCGCTGTCTGGCCGTCGGCATATTCCGTGATCGCCGGGATGTCGTCCCGCGCGTATTTCGGCGGAAATCCGGTGACCGGATCGTCGTAGAGAACACAAACAACTTTAGCCATGTCGTCACTCCTTTTCGGAGCGACATGCAAACGCCGGTGACGCCCGCCGCGCCCACTAGCAGGGATCAGAGACGTGCTGCCACATGTCGCCAACAATGGGATCAAGGCTCCCGCGTGAAACGCGCGATTTCGCCTCGTCCACGTTTCCTCGTGCCGGCGGGCGCTGTTTTTGTTTGCGCTTGTAGGTGACGCCGGCAGCCTCATTACGCGCCTCGCTAGCAGCGCGATCAAGATGGCAGATCTGAACGCGTGATAGGCTTTGCCTATCGACGAAACGGGCAAGTCCTGCTGGACAAACGGTTGACGGGCTGGAATCTTGCGGCAGAAATTTTTTGAGGTTCACATTGCGGTTACCGAAAAGTCTGAGTGACGGATATTGGCGTTTTCGCCGCGAGCGGCACGAGCCTGACAAGGGGCGCTATCGCCAACTCGCCGACCTTGGTCAGTCGCCGTCAGCCATGGTCATCGCCTGCTGTGATGCGCGGGTGGACGTGTCAGCGATCTTCGACGCCGAACCCGGCGCGCTGTTTATCGTGCGCAATGTCGCCAATTTGGTCCCGCCTTACGAGCCAGAGGGCAAATATCACGGCACCAGTGCCGCGGTGGAATATGCCGCGCTCGTGCTCAAAGTGCCGAGCATCATCGTGCTCGGCCATTCCCATTGCGGCGGTGTCGCGGCCTATCGCGACCGGTTAAAGGGGAATGCAGACGACACGAGCTTCATCGGCCGGTGGCTGACGCTTCTCGATGGGCTCCAAGTAACCGAGCGCGATGTGGCGGACTTCGGCAAGGAGACCGCGTTCGAGTTGGCCGGCATCCGCCAGTCGCTGGCGAATTTGCGCACCTTCCCGGCGCTGAAGCAGCGCGAAGCGGAAGGGCTGCTGACTCTGCATGGGCTCCATTTCGCGATCGGCAGCGGCACCATCCTCGAGCTCGACGAGGACGAGGGCACGGACGCTTTCGCCGTATTGCCCGAGCACGTTTAAAGGCTTAAGCAGCCTTCTTCAGAAGATTGCGCGCGACCATCGTCTCCGCGATCTGGATGGTGTTGAGGGCAGCACCTTTGCGCAGATTGTCGGACACGATCCACATCGACAGGCCGTTATCGATGGTCTGATCGTCGCGGATGCGTGAGACGAAGGTGGCAAAGTCACCGACGCATTCGACCGGCGTCACATAGCCGCCATCCTCGCGCTTATCGACCACGAGCACGCCAGGCGCTGCGCGCAAAATCTCGCGCGCCTCATCGACGGTGATTTCGTTCTCGAACTCGATATTGACCGCTTCGGCATGGCCGACAAACACCGGCACGCGCACGCAAGTCGCCGTGACCTTGATCTTCGGGTCGATGATCTTCTTGGTCTCGGCCACCATCTTCCACTCTTCCTTGGTCGAACCGTCATCGAGAAAGACGTCGATGTGCGGAATGACATTGAAGGCGATCTGCTTGGTGAACTTTTCAGCAGTCGGCGGATCGGTGACAAAGATACCCTTGGTCTGAGTCCACAGCTCGTCCATGGCCTCTTTGCCGGCGCCGGAGACGGATTGGTAGGTGGACACCACCACGCGCTTGATCTTGGCCACGTCGTGCAGCGGCTTCAGCACCACGACAAGCTGCGCCGTCGAGCAATTTGGGTTGGCGATGATGTTCTTCTTGGTGAAGCCGGCGATCGCATCGGCATTCACCTCCGGAACGATCAGCGGCACATCGGCGTCATAGCGCCAGAACGATGAGTTATCGATGACGACGCAACCTTGCGCCGCGATCCTCGGCGACCACTCCTCGGAGACGGTCGAGCCCGCTGACATCAGCGCGAAGTCGACGCCCTTAAAGTCGAAATTCTCCAGGTCGCCGCATTTCAGGCGCCGGTCACCATATGAGACCTCGACGCCCATGGAGCGGCGCGAGGCGAGCGCAAAAACCTCGTCGGCGGGGAAGGACCGTTCAGCCAGGATGTTGAGCATCTCGCGCCCGACATTGCCGGTCGCGCCGATGACGGCGACTTTGTAGCCCATAGATTTGCTCCTAGGTGTTGGCCGTCTTAAAGGCCAAGGCGGGCTGAAAGTAAAGCCATCGCACTTGAAGCCGGCTGGATTTCAGCGGCGCCGGTGTTCAAGAGCGAACGCACCCGGTCCCGCGGCAGCCAGCGCCAACAGGCCGCCAGCCATGGACAGGTTCTCCAAGAAGTCGATCGTCTGCCCGTGGCCGGAGAGATTTGAGTGAAAAACAACGGCGGCGAGGCCGCAAAATCCTGCCAAGCCTAGCGCCGCCCAGCGCGTTCCCAGCCCGAAAAGGACGCCGAGACCGCCCAGCACTTCGAGTGCGATGGTGGGCCCGAGCAATATCCCAGGCAGGCCGTGGGACTCCATAAGGGCCTGCATACTGGCATAGTCGAAAATTTTTGAGATGCCGGACTGAAGGAAGACCGGGGCCAGCAGCAAGCGGGCCAGGGTCAGCAGATAAGGTGCGAAACGGTCGATCATGTTCCTTCCGACAGCGTTTGTTGCCTTGGAGTGTAGCCGAAGTGGTGGGGTAGAGGCACAGGCTCTAGTTTGGCTGATTGCTCGGAAGCTCGTCCTTCACTTCGGCGCATTTTTTGACGGTGAACTCGTTGACCATGCGCACCACCTCGGGGCCGAGGACGTTGCTGGAGTTGTCGAGCCCGGTGCCGGCATAGAGAATTGGATATATCAGCATGGGGGCGGACACTTCGCCCCAATTTATCTCGGCGGAAACCGCCTTGCCGTCTTTGAAGGTCACCTTGGGCGCCATGTCGAGCTCGACCACGTAGGGCTTGCCCTTCTTCTGGTGAAGCGAGCAACGCACGGTTTGTGAGTCCATCACGATGCGTGTGCGTGGTTCGCTCATGGCATTCGCGGGCGGCGCGCGCTTCAGGCGCAATTTGGACTGGCACACGGCGTTGCCCCAGGGCCAATCGATCCTGCCGCCGAGCATCTCCACGATGTCGTCGGTGCGCCACGTCTTGACGATGTCACAGGCGATGTCGGGCCCTTGCTGCGACTTGGTCGCGAGGATCTCGCAAATCTCGATCTTGCAGGCCTTGCGCGCCTTTTTCTCCGCCTTCTCGGCAGGCGTTAGGGCGCGCTTCGATTTAACCTGCGTTCCGGCGGTCGGCTCGGCATCCTTAGCGGACACGTTGTCACTGGCGGCAAGCGCGGGGCTCACACCAAAGAGGAGCAGCAAAATCGCGATCTGGCCCGGGCGCATTGTCATGGCCGTCTAGGTCGCACTCTTTAGCGATGCAATGATGGCATCGCCCATCTCAGCTGTGCCGACTGTTCGACAGCCGTCTTGTTTGATGTCGCCCGTGCGCAAGCCTTGATCGAGCACGCTTGAGATCGCCTTTTCGATGGCGTCCGCGGCGTCGCCGAGATCGAAGGAATAGCGCAGGCACATGGCGAAGCTGGCGATGGTGGCGATGGGGTTGGCCGCGTCTTGGCCGGCGATGTCCGGCGCGGAGCCGTGGACGGGCTCGTACATGGCGCGCCGTCTGCCATTGTCATCAGCGGCGCCGAGCGCGGCAGAGGGCAGCATGCCGAGCGAGCCCGTGGCCATGGCTGCTTCATCAGAAAGTACATCGCCGAACAAATT
>JAGPVD010000118.1 GCA_018067145.1 Methyloceanibacter sp. | reverse complement strand
CTGAGAAGCCAGACCTGATCCTGCTCGACGTGATGATGCCCGGCATGGACGGCTTCGAGGTGTGCCGCAGGTTGAAAGCCGACCCGGACACGAGTGAGATCCCCATCCTCTTCCTGACGGGGAAGACCGATTCAGTTGATGAGGAGAAGGGCTTCGAGGTGGGCGCCGTCGACTATATCCATAAGCCCTTCTCGGCTCCGATCGTCCTGGCCCGGGTCAGGACCCAGCTTGAGTTGCAGGATGCGCTCAGCGAGGCGCAAGACGCGCGCGAACAAGCCGACCAGTTGCTGCATGCGCTGTTGCCGAAAAAGGCTGCCGACGAGATTCGCAGCTACGGCACCGTGATCCCCCGGCGTTACGAGAACGTCGCCGTCTTGTTCTGCGACGTGACCAACTTTACCGCCTATTGCGACCAGCATGAGCCGGAGGACGTGGTGTCCCGGCTTGATGCGCTGTTCGTCATCTTCGAGCGAGTTGCGGCGAAGCATGGGCTGGAGAAGATCAAAACCATCGGCGATGGCTTCATGGCAGCCGCCGGGCTGCTGCAGGAGCTCGATGACCCGATCGGCGCTGCTGTGCGCGGCGGACTAGAGATGAGCTCGACCCTGATCGACGCCGATCTCGGCTGGGACGTCAGGGTCGGCGTTCACGCTGGGCCCGTGGTAGCCGGCATCGTTGGCCAAGAGCGCTACCAGTTCGACATCTGGGGCGATACGGTCAACATGGCCGCGCGCATGGTCGGTATGGCCCCCCCCGGTAGCGTCGCCGTCACGCAAGAAATCTGGGAGCAGATCTCATCCGGGTTCCACGGCGAGGCGCTGGGCGAGCTTGAGGTCAAGGGTAAGGGCACCGTCGCCGTATTCAGCCTTAAGGCACTGGAGTAATGAGAGTCTTGATCGATCGTGATCGGCCAGCTCATGACTAGTTAGTCTGACAATGCCTTCGTCACGGTTATCGAAGACCTTAAGGTCGATGCGGTTTGTTCATCACCTCGATCGAGCGCCGTAGACGTCCATCAGGCCATGGCATTCGGCTCTAAGGTACGATTAGAGCCTCAAATTCATCAAAGGCATCTACGATATCCGGCCTTATTTCATAAAAATCTCGATGCTTGAGACGACGAGTTGGTCTACCCGCTCGCCGGCCCCGAACCTCTGCATCGCTCGTTCTCGTCGTCGGAACGGCTGATGTGAGATCTCAGCACGATTGTTGGATTTCTGCTTCGGACAGATGCTCAAGATAAAGTTGTTGAGCGTGGTAGGGCACTCATACTGTCGGCTCTGGCACGCCGCCCTCGTCGCCCCCGACTATCTGCGCGGCGCTTGCTTGCGCCCCCTGAATCTCGATGAATACACGAGTCACCTCGGGGTGCTGTGCCTTGATCGCTCGCTCAATCGACGAAACACCCTTCTCAATTTCAGCTGCGGCTACAGAATTGCGAGCGTCGACGCTTAGATTTACGAGCACGTCCTGCGGCCCAAAGTGTATGGTTCTAATCTCGTTGACTCCTGAGGCAAAATCTTGCTGCGCAACGAGTCTCACCACGTCTCCAACCAAACCGTTGTCCGCTGCCTCGCCTATGAGGAGCCCTTTGGTCTCAATCGCGAGGAAGATCGCGGCTGCGGCTAAGATGAATCCAATTACTAAGGTTGCCGCTCCGTCCGCCCAGAGAATGCCGAACTGGGCGGCGCAGAAGATACCAATGAAGGCTGCGACCAGTCCCAGCATCGCCGCGGAATCTTCGAAGAGGACCGTAAACAGAGCGGGGTCCTTTGACCGGCGTACCGCACGGAGCAGAGGCAACGTGCCGCGCGTCTTGTTGAATTCCCTATACGCCACCCACCAGGCGCCGGCCTCGAAAGCCATGGCAAAGCCGAGCACTACGTAATTCCAGATCACGTTATCTAAGGGATGAGGGTCGCGTACCTTCTGGACGCCCTCATAGATCGAAAAGCCCGCCCCCAGCGCAAACAGTATGATGGCTACCACGAAGGCCCAAAAGTAAATCTCCTTTCCGTAACCGAACGGATGGTACTTGTCTGCTGGCTTAGCAGCACGCTTCAAGCCGACGAGCAACAGCGTCTGATTGCCTGTATCGACTACCGAGTGGATTCCTTCGGCAAACATTGCCGAGGATCCCGTGAGAGTGGCAGCGATGAACTTGGTTACCGCAATCGCCGAGTTGCCGATCAGGGCGGCGATGACAACTCGGGTAGATCCATGGGCCACCGTTAACTCCTTAAGCCAACATTCTTGGGGTCGCCGCCAACCTGGCTAGGCGAAAAGCTCACCGTACCGTCCCATCTTTTCTTGCCGAGCGCGGTAAGCGTTGGGTTGCAACTTGTAGGTATGGCCGTGAGTGCCGTCCATCAATCATTCGCGCAATATGAAGGCCGCTGTTTGGCCTTCGCCCGGGGGTTGGCTAGGGCGTCAGCAAAGTGCCGGGGGGGGCGACTGGCCCGTTCAGGCTTGTCTGACGATGCCCGCTAATTGGTAGCCCTGTGAGACGCACGTCGCAGCTTGCGTCTCACAGGGCAATATCAAGCGTCCGCTTATCAGTTTGCAGATGGCGAGGGCAGGGCTCTCGAAAACACGATGTATGCGATGCCTGCGGCCAAAAATTTGATACCCACAAGGATCCCGAGCACAACGCGAGAGCTATCAGGTAGCTCGGCTGCGATTAGAAGGCCGATGCCAATGCTGACCAGCCCCGAGAGCAATACCCAGATCCATCCGTCTCGGGGTCGCACATCGAACGCGAGCATGAGCTGCGCCGCGCCATCAACCATGAAGATGACCGCCAGCATGATTGTGAGCGCCATCATACTCACACCCGGGTGCATCAGGAGATAGACACCTAGGGCGAGCATTAAGAGACCCAGTACCATCTGGCCGAAGAACGGACCGCTGCCTTCAACTGAGAAGGCGCTGTAGATCGTCACTGCTCCGGCAAAGATAAGTACCCACCCAATCATAAGCGCCACGGTGAACGTCGTGAACGCGGGAGCGAGCAGGGCCAAAATACCGACAACAGCGAGGGCAGCACCGGTCCAAAAAATTTCGTTCTTTCTTTTCGTAAGTCGCTCATGCAGGTCTTGGCGTAGTTGGTTGCTCAAAGATTGATCTGATCCTTTTGGCATTGCGTCTCTCCCATAGATGTAATTGCGCTTCTGGTGGTGGGTTATCCTAAAATGTCCGACTGCACCGATGGGCATGTGTGCTGAGAAAATCGCCACTGTCTCATCGGGGCTAGAGGATAGCGTAAGCCGGGACAGTGGCTGACTACAAGCACTCCCTGGCGACGTTGGGCAACGCTGGAGTAAAGCGCGATGATGTCTGCGTTGCCCAACAAGGCCAATGCTGACTGTAGTCACTTCCGCTATTTCAACAGCTCGCCGGACGTCATCCGCCTCACGGTGGTGCTCTACAGAAGTTTGCCGCCGCCCATGCGTCGATCCACAAGCATCTCAACTACGACCGCCACCTCAACCACCGCGACATATCCAAACAGAATCGCGGTACCGCACTCGCGGAACGGCGTCAGCTGGCGGCCTGAATGCCTCAGGCCCCGCACCCTTCGCACGGCCGTTCAGATCTGTCTGACAATGCATCATCTCGTTACCACCATCCCACTAAGCCGACGCTCATTGTCTGCGATGCAATTCCTACCTTCGCCCAATGATCTGTCTCGAAATAGGTCGCCCTGAAGCCCAGCGAGCGTGCGACGGGAAAACCGGCACTAACGGACCAGCCGAAATCTTCTCTACGGTCGTCCTTCTCGACACCGTTCACGGTTGATTGGCCCCCGACAGCGATCCCGGCACCTGCGGAGGCCCAGATGCCAGACTGGAACTTGTATTCGACGTTTCCGGTCGCCGTATAAAACGGATCTTGCTGACGCCGCTTGCCATTAAAAAACGATGTGTTGTCCGTATGGAGCCGCGCCATTCCGGTGGCCTCAAAGGACCAATTGTAGTATTGCTGACGTACGCCAAGCTGCGGCGAGAAAGTAAACCGGTTGCCCCCGAGGTTGATCAGTTTATCTTCCAGATACTGGCCGGTCGGAAGTTGCATGCTGAGCGCCGCGCCCACGATTGTCTCGACGTCAGTGGCTGCGCGGTAGTCAGCATAAGCCTTGCCAGCCAGTGGGGGCGGTCCAACGAGGTTTACTGCAAATCTCGCAAACGTGTCCGACGCTCCCTTACGGGTTATTGTAGTCGGTATTCCGTCGACGACGCCGTCCCAGGTTCCATCTTGCCAAGCTTGGCGGACTTCGACGCGTGCCGTTCTGTCAAGCAGCTCGAAAGTCCGGATATAGCCAAACAACCAAGTATCCAACTCCACAGACGCGTTCTCGATTCGAAGCACAGGATCGATCGCGATATCTCCGTCGGTTCGAGCAAAGTTAGCGGTGACGAAGTTCTGGTTGATCGGCAAATGGTTCCAGCGGCGGATCTCGAGTTCCTGGGCGGAGAGAGGTGGGCTCATCCATAACGCCATGACACCACTAAGCGCTCCGCAGATGACGCCGCGCCAATTCGTTGTCGATGATCTGCTCATGAAGTTCACGACTTCGACGCTGATTGCGTCTTGCCCTAACTTGGTATCGAACCTCCGATAGTCAGTGGTTCGAAGTGATGTGCCCAATTGAAATGACCATGCCGCTCGCGGGACCCCATATTTGAACCAGTGGAAGGAATATTCCTCTATCCTCCGAAGGTCGCGACCGTGGACTTTCCCCAGCCATGCATTGTCAGAGTAAATTGGCTTGAGCCCGCTGGCGAGGTTTCTTAGCCCCCGGCGATGCACAACCCCTTCCGGGACATCTTCAAGCAGAGCCGTGCTGCCACCTTAGCCGGGTGGCCTTAGCTCTTGCCCTGAACGGGTCCGCCAAGGCATTCGCCCTAACGTCTAGAATCCACCTCCCGTCTCAAAGTCACGGCCGGCGGTTGACCCGCCGGCGCGTCGGGCGCCCCTGCCCATCGGAGCGCCGCCCTTGCCCCAGGGCCATTGACCGATAGGGGGGATTCCAGACTGCCGCCGCCACGGGTCCGCCGGACGCTGCCGCCACCGCTGCTGCCCCTGCGTACGCGCCCAATATTCAGCCAAGCTAATCGCGCCTTGAAGCAATTGTCTCAAGAGTTCTTGGAGGCTTGGGTTGTCAGAGAACTCAGAGGCGACGTCATCATAGTGTGCCCGGCGAAACTTTGACGACAGTTGAACGAGCTCCTTCTTCTTCTCGTGAAGTTCGTCAAATTTTTCGTGCCCCGTCTTTACAACTTTCTGCAGCTTTTCGATTCGGTGTTCCAAATCGCGCGCGTGGGCGACGATGCGGTCATCGGCTGACGTCGCGGTTGCAAAAGCCTCCGACATCAATTGACGTAGGCTCTCATCTTTCAAAAATTCAGCGTAAACATCAACGGCATCTCTAAACGATTGATCCTCGCCATTGGCATAGAGCTTGAGCTGGCTGCCTGCTTCCGTGAGTTCGGCTGCAATGACCTCCAGTTGCTCGTTCGACGCTGTTTGCAGATTCCGCTCCGTCTCCAATTCGTTGGTTAGATCCATGCCGGCGAGCTCGTGGGTCTTCTCGCCTTCAACGGCATCGAGTGTGTGCTGGGCTTCGAAAACGCGATTTTGAAGTCGATCAGCGTGGGCTTTCAGCCTGACTGGTATCTCTGTAAGCATAGAATAGTTGGCACGTGCATCCGCATATCTGATAAGGCGGGCCACCCATTCATCGAGAAAACGGATTAGACCTGTGGCCTTGTAAGCCGACGTGCCGACTCCCCGTCGCCAGAGATACATAAACAACGCGTCACTGCGGTAGGGTGCGCTTTTTTCCTGCTCCTCGCGCGCAACCTGTTCAGCCCGAGTCTTGGCACTTTCGAGCATGGAGCTGAGCTCTTGATGCTGTGTCTTCTGCTTAACGTAGTCTGGGTCAGCGCCGAGGGCCTTCTGCGCGGCCACCGCGAACTGGTCGAGTTTTTCCTCAAGCGCTGCGATCCTGTGGCTCAATTCATCGAGCTTCTGGATCAAGTCCGTCCGCTCACGCTCAGCCGCCGCACTGCGTTCTTGGAGTGCGGAGATGCTCTTCGTACGTGCCGTGAGTAAATTGCGAACCTCATGTGATAGTTTGTCGGCTTCATCAATCACTCCGTCCGCTATGGCATCGTGAACCCGAGCATTGGCGAGCTCCTTGAGGGAGGCTAGGCGCTCAGCTGCAAGCGCTGCGCGATCGCTGTTCGCCTGTTCGAGCTCGCGGCGAAGCTCGCTCTCCCGCTGTGTAATATCGCTTAACGCCTGCTCGATAGAGGCGAGCGTCTCGCTCCCGGTTCGCATGCTGTTACCACTCTGTCAGAGCACCGCCCGGAAGGGGAATCCGCCACGCGGGTTTGAGATGGCCAGGTTCCTTCTCGCCGATCACCGCCATCTGGATGATGCCATCATCAAGCTTGTCAGCCTGGAATTTCTCGAAAGTTGCCTTTGGCACACGAACGGCCCACTTTTTCACGTGCATGCGTCTGCCCGTTTCTTCGTTCAATATCTCACGCTCGATCGAATCTCCGCTGCGATCAATCGCCTCAACGACGAGGTAGTAGTTGCGCTGATCTGGATTGACGCGCGGAACCCTCCACAAGCCCGAAACCTCGCCTCGTCGGTTGACAATGCGAACGTCGAATTCGCGGCGCAACTCTTCCAACATACTAGTAAGTCGTGTCGCAGCATCGCGCGCCGCGATGACTTGACCACCGGAGGCCGCAGAGAGTCCACTTTGGGCAATTCGTTCGGCCTTGGTTTTCGCGCGAGCCGATTGCGCCTCCCCCCCAATCTGTCCCAAGAGCGTACTAATCGTCTTAGGTAATTCTTCGGCCAACTCACGCTGCAACGCAGCTTCCTGTTGGGCGCGCGGTCGTTCGTAGGCGAGATACCAACCCGAGAACGCTACGATGAGGGCGACCAGACCGATAGCCATCCAGCGGCTCCACGTCTTGCGTGCGACATAGAGCTTTGCCAGTCGAAACGAAAGCGTTTTAGGCGCAGGCGTGTAAACAAAGCGCTTCTCCTCTAACGCCTTCACGCCTTCTTCTAGGATCTCGTCAGGGACCTCGATCCCTTGGCCCTTGTAGAGATTGTGGAGACGTTCGATCAGCTCCGCGCGACGCTTGTCGTCGTTGAGTTCTCGCTCAACGAGACGCTCGTCGTGGCGAAGGACATCCACGATGTCCATTGCAATCATGACGTCGTCGAGCGGCCGTTCGGGCTCCGCCGCGGAGATCGCCATGGCCTTGTGCCTTTAGGACTTCAGCGCAGAAACGTCGGCTGCAAGTTTCACCATGCGCCGCTTCCCGTCTTCGACCGCGTCCCGGATTTCTTCCGAATTGCGCGTTGCTAGAATCCGCATCTCGTTAATAATCTCGTGCGAACGCTCCTGGAAATTGATTACAGAATCGACCAGTTTCTTGACGGCGTCAGCCCGAACCGTTGGACCGTAACCAGCTTTGATCGCCTCCTCCTGTATTTTTTCGCCGACATCAGAGATGGTTTCGAGGCTATCGGAGACGCCCTTTTTCATGGCTTCAAGCGTCTGCGTCGATTCATGCAGGCCGAAGAGCCCCGTGAAGGAAGCCTTCAGTGCAGTCAGGACGGCTTCGTTCGTCGAGAAGAATGTGATCGCCTGTTGGTAGACGCGCTCTTTTGCGTTTGTCGTCTGCATCAGACGCGTCATGATCACCTCGGACGTATTATAGCCAATGGTCAAGTTGTCGGCGAGGTCCTTGGCGATCTGGTAGAGCTTCTCTTCATCCTGCAAATTCCGCAACCTTTCGTCGCGGGTCAGCTCAAGCTTGGCGCGCTCGACTGGTTCGCTGCCGGCAAAATTAGCAACCGCATCCGAAGCTTGATTGAGGGAATTTTTTATAGCCTCAAGTCTTGCTTCGGCGCTCTTGAGGATGTCGAACGCCAGGATCTGAGCCTGCTTGTAGGCTCCGCGATAATCTTGATAGGCTGACAGAATCTTCTGTTCGCGCTGGACCTGCTCCTTGCTGTCTGCGGCAACGTCGAGATAGGCTTTCTGTATGTCGTCGAACCTCGCGGCGACATCGCCGCGGGCCACCTTCATCCAAATATTATTGGCCCGCTCCCACGTCGAAAGCTTGCCGTCCTCCAGCTGATCGACCAACATTTTTGAATCGTCGCGGATGGAATTGAACTGATCAACGATGTCATCGTAGCGCTCGCCGATCTTCATTCCCGCGATCTCATTGCGGACAATTTCGTTGAAGGTCGAAGCTTCCGCGAGGGTGCGCGCGATGATCGTGACCTTGTCCTTGCCGAGTTCGGTAATCTGGTCGAGCAGCCCCCCAATCGGGTTCTCACCTGAGCTTTCTTCCTTCAACCCCATGTCCCGAACGGTGGCGAGCGCCCGATCCAAATATTGCAGTGCGGGAAGGTCGGTCATCGGTTGTCTCCAGGTACGCCGGCCAATCGGACGCTTTTGAACGTAGGCTCTTGTTGCCTTCGGCTTTTAGATTTCAACCCGAGCAACCAGCCACGTCAAGAGCCGGGAGAATATGGCGACGGCGACGATGCCAAGCTGAAAAACGGAATGCCTGC
>JAGPVD010000011.1 GCA_018067145.1 Methyloceanibacter sp. | reverse complement strand
GTTCTCGCCCGGCCCTTGGAGACAACATTGCCTGCGGCGGCTTCTCTCGCATCCCAGGCAGCGATCGACTTCTTCTTGATGCCTTTGACGCCGTCTTTGAGGATGCCTGCGATGATCTTCTTGGCCTCTGCGTCGCTCGTGCCATCGGCTTCGAACTCCGACTGCCAATAGATTACCGTGCGATCCGGCTCGTCATCTTCCTCAACCCAAAGCTTGGCCGTGTAATTCTTGACGGGGAGGGGCCCCTCGGTAATGGCGTAGCTGTAGGACGTGGCGTCTTTGCCGGTCATTTTTTCCTTGATCGTGGCGCCGTCCCCAAGGGTCAGCACACGGACGGTGTCGCCAGATTCGGTGACCTCTTCGCATTCTGCGACGGCAGGATGCCAGCTCTTGATGGCACAGAAATCTGCACCGGCAACCGCCCAGACTTCGTTGGGCAGACCAGGGGCTTCGATCCGCTTCTTAACCGTGATCGCCCAGGCCGAAGCGCTGAATGCGATCACCGCGGCCAAGGCGATCAGGGTCAGTTTGAAAATACGCATGCGTTTCTCTCCACTATTTTGCCCGTTATGTTGGCAAAGATGCCCCCGGTCGCGCATCTTAGTAAATACCTCGATGGGGGCAAATCAACATTCCCCTTGAATCCGGCGGTAGAACCTCCAGTTTCGTCTGGGACGATCTGTCGAACCAATGAGCGGTCGCAGGCACTCTTCGCCCAGCGATCATTACCAGTCAGACGGGTGAGATTTTTGGCAAATTTGGCTTGGATATATGGCAGGGCTTCTCTAATCGGCGTCCTGATTTTGCTTGCCGTGCCCGCGTCAGACGGTAGCGCCAAGGACCGGGTTGCGCCGAAGAGCCAGGTCGAGATGAAGCAGTCCTTCTCGCCGGTGGTGAAGCAGGCGGCGCCGGCCGTGGTGAACGTTTATGTGCGCCACAGGGTCAAGCAGGCGGTGTCGCCGTTCTACAAAGACCCGTTTTTCCGCCGGTTCTTTGGCGAGCGTTTCGGTGTGCCCCGGGAGCGCATCCAGAACTCGCTCGGCTCGGGCGTGCTGGTCGGCTCCGACGGTGTGGTCGTCACCAATTATCATGTCATTCGAGGCGGTGGAGATTCCGAAATCACCGTCGCCCTTAACGATGGGCGCGAGTTTCCCGCCAAGCTCATCCTCAAGGACGAACACACTGATTTAGCGGTGCTTCGGCTTGACGGTGATGGCGCAACATTTCCCTCGATCAAATTCGCCAACTCCGACAGTCTCGAAGTCGGTGATCTTGTGCTCGCAATTGGCGATCCGTTCGGCGTCGGACAGACGGTCACGAGCGGCATTGTCTCGGCTCTCGCTCGCACCAAAGTCGGCATCTCCGATTATCAGTTCTTCATTCAGACCGATGCCGCCATCAATCCCGGCAATTCAGGTGGTGCGCTGGTCGACATGGATGGACGACTGGTCGGCATCAATACGGCGATCTTCTCCAAGAGCGGTGGCTCCCATGGAATCGGATTCGCGATTCCTTCCAACATGGTGCGGCTCGTCGTTCAGTCGGCGCTTAAAGGCGGTAAGGTGCAGCGCCCCTGGTTTGGCGCGTCCTTGCAGCCTCTGACCTCCGACATTGCGGAATCGCTGGGGCTTGACCGGCCATCGGGTGCGTTGGTCACCAGCCTCCACGACAAGGGCCCTGCATCGCGTGCCGGTCTGCAAGTGGGCGACGTGGTCCTCAGTGTCGATGACAAGGCAGTCCAAGACCCCGAGGCCTTTCAGTATCGCTTCGTCACCAAAGGCGTCGGCGGCAAGGTGGGGCTCGGCGTGTTCCGCAAGGGCAAGAAGATTGAGACCACCATTGTTCTGATCGCGCCTATCGAGGACCCACCGCGCGATATGCGCAGCCTTGTCGGTCGGCATCCTCTATCTGGGGCCAAAGTCGTTAATCTCTCGCCTGCCGTGGCTCAGGAGCTCGGTATGGAGGATAGCAACGCTGGCGTCGTGGTGATTGAGGTCAAACGTGGCTCGAATGCTGGCCGTTTGGGTTTGCGGCGTGGAGACATTATTGTTGGCGTCAACAATGAGACCGTCTCTACGGTCAAAGTGCTCGCCACCACGCTTGAACCAGGCAGCGGCGCCTGGCGGCTGGCGGTCAAGCGCGGTGGCAAAATGTTCAACATCGCCATTCAGGGTTGATCTATGACCAAAGGCGCAGCCACGCTGTTTGAGGCCGCGGGGCTTGCCGATAGCGCCCCCCGGCCACTCGCCGATCTGTTGCGTCCGCAGACCCTCGACGAGGTGGTCGGCCAGGATCATCTCCTCGGCGAGGGCAAGCTCGGCCGCATGGTGAATGTCGGCCGTCTCGGGTCCGTGATTTTCTGGGGCCCGCCGGGCACCGGCAAGACCACCGTGGCGCGGCTTCTCGCCGAGGTCACCGAACTTCATTTCGAACAGCTTTCGGCCATCCAGTCAGGCGTGGCGGATCTGCGCAAAGTGTTCGACGCGGCACGAGCACGGCGGGAGGAGGGGCGCGGGACGCTTCTCTTCGTCGATGAGATCCACCGCTTTAATCGCGCCCAGCAAGATGCCTTCCTGCCGCATATGGAAAATGGCACCATCGTGCTGGTCGGCGCCACCACCGAGAATCCGTCTTTCGAGCTGAACTCGGCGCTTCTGTCGCGAGCGGGCGTCCTCACCTTCAAGCGGCTGGACGAGGCGGCGCTAGAGCAACTGGTGCATCGGGCCGAGAAACATGAAGGGCGCAAGCTGCCTTTGAGCGACGATGCACGCGGGGCGCTGATCGGGATGGCCGATGGCGACGGCCGTGGACTTATCAATCTCGTTGAGGACGTATTTCTGGCCCAAGGCGCGGACGGAGCGACGCTCGACCGCGAGGGGCTGGCCGAGCTCGTGCAGCGCCGCGCGCCGCTCTACGACAAGGGCCAAGATGGCCACTACAATCTCATCAGCGCCCTGCACAAGTCGGTGCGAGGCTCCGCCCCTGACGCGGCGCTCTATTGGCTGGCGCGTATGTTGGCGGCAGGCGAGGACCCGCTTTATATCGCCCGGCGTCTCGTGCGCATGGCGGTGGAAGATATCGGGCTCGCGGACCCCGCCGGGCTCCTGCAAGCCAATGCCGCCAAGGAGGCCTACGACTTCCTCGGCAGCCCCGAAGGTGAACTGGCGCTGGCCCAGGCGGCCGTCTATCTCGCCTGTGCGCCAAAATCCAACGCCGCTTACATGGCCTATCGCGCAGCATCGCGCGTGGCGACAGAGAGTGGATCACTCCTACCACCGAAGCACATTCTGAACGCGCCGACTGCGCTGATGAAAAATGAGGGCTATGGCGCCGACTACGCTTACGACCACAATGAGAAGGAAGCGTTTTCCGGCCAGGACTATTTCCCGGAAGGCATGGGGCGCCAGGAGTTCTATGCGCCGACGGCGCGTGGTTTCGAGGTTGAAATCAAGGAGCGGCTGGACCGCTGGGCGGAGATCAGAGCCAGGAAGGCCAAAGGTCAGTGAACCATTGCGGGCCGCCGACCGAGGTCGAAGGGGGGCTGACGTGAAGACATTGCTGTTCGTGGCCGCCGGCGGGGCGCTTGGCGCTAGCGCGCGCTATCTCGTCGGCGTGGGCTCGGGCCGTCTGCTTGGCTTCGGGTTCCCGTGGGGCACGCTCACGGTGAACGTGCTCGGCTGCTTCCTCTTGGGCCTTCTAATAGGGGCCATGGCGTTGCGCTGGTCGGTGGGGAATGAGCTACGCGCTTTTCTCACCGTTGGCGTGCTCGGCGGCTTCACCACCTTCTCCGCCTTTTCCGCCGATTTTGCGCTGCTCATCGAGCGCGATACCTATGTGAGTGCTGGCCTCTACCTTGCCGCCTCCGTGGGCTTGTCCCTCGCCGCCGTATTTCTCGGCCTGGCAATCGTTCGGGCGCTGTAGATCATGCCACCTGTTGAGGTCCGCAGCGTTAGTATGGACGAAGACGGCATGCGTCTCGACCGCTGGTTCAAGATGCATTACGTCGCGCTGCCCCATAGCCGTCTTGAGAAGCTGTTGCGCACGGGCCAAGTGCGGGTCGATGGCGGCCGCGTCAAGGCGAGCACGCGGCTGGTAGCGGGGCAGAGTGTACGCGTCCCGCCGCTTCCCGACGGGCCAGCGCCGCCCCGGCCAAAGAGGCCTATGTCCAAGGCCGACCGTGAATTCCTCAAGTCCATCACTCTGTACGAAGACGACGATCTGCTAGTGCTCAACAAGCCCTCAGGCATGGCCGTGCAAGGGGGCAGTAAGACGCCTCACCATATTGACCGGCTGCTCGAGGGCTATGGCGACACGCCGGAGAAGCGGCCCCGGTTGGTGCATCGTCTCGACCGGGATACGTCGGGGGTGCTGGTGATCGCTAAGAAGCGCAGCGTCGCGGCAAAGCTTGGCCGTGCATTCCAGACCCGCTCGGTGCGTAAGATCTATTGGACGCTGGTGCACGGCGTGCCCAAGCCGCCCCAAGGGAAGATCGAGGCCGCGTTGGTGAAAGCGGCGAGCCCTCTCGGTGAGCGTGTGCGCAAAGCGCGCCCCGGCGAGCAAGCCAGAGCGCAATCGGCGGTGACTTATTATTCGGTGGTGGATCGGGCAGGGCAGACGGTTTCGTTTGTTTCGCTGAAGCCGGTGACCGGGCGGCAGCACCAACTCCGGGCCCATATGACGATCATCGGCAATCCGATTCTCGGTGATGAGAAATATCCGAGCAGCTCAGAATTTCCCGAAGGCATCGACCGGCAGCTTCATCTGCATGCGCGCCGCATCTCCTTCCCGCACCCAAGCGGGGAGGGCGTCGTCGACGTGACGGCGCCGCTCCCACCACACATGGTGCAGGCCTTTACCGCATTTGGCTTCGCGCTGAAGGACGACGAGCAAGACGAGCTCGCTTAGAAGAATTTGCGAGGCTCAGCCTTGCTGCGCCAATATTGCCTCGCGGGTGTTGTTCTCGCCACGCATGGCGGGCAGGCCAGGATTGAAATTATTGCACCAATCGTAGTTGGCTTGGCGGCTGTCGAGCCAACGCAATCCGCCAAAGCCGCAGCTCCGCGCCTTGTTTTCGACGACCTGAGCTATGGCTTTGTCGGCGCGCCAATTGCAGGTCCAGCCCTTGATCTCTGCCTCGCGGGCGCCGGTCTCGCCCTCGCGGTGGGCTCCGGGATAATCAGACACCAGAAGCGGTGGGCATTCTCGTCCCAAGCCCATCGTGGCCCCAGGAAACCGCAACTGAACTCGTTGTGCGCCTTGGCGACGTCGAATGCCTTCGTCGCATAGGCATCGCAGAATTACGGGTCGGTGGCGTTGGCGACTGCGTTGACGGCAAACAGGGTGAAAACAGAAACGATCCCGAGGAAAAATGCGCTGGCTCTGATAATGGGGGGTCTCCTCCTAGTAACGGCTCTTGAGCGTAGAAAGAGCACTCTCTTCTTGAATGCAGCATGAATGACGGTGGCATCGGTTTTGGCGTAAACGCAGATCGTCTACACAGTGACTTCGTCTAATCGTTAGTGAGGACTAAGAACATGAATCGGAAAACGACTTGGTTCACGCGATTTGCTCAGCTTGCCGCAGCGACGACAGGTCGCCCACGTACATTTGTCCTCGCCGTCGCGGTCATTCTCGTCTGGTCCTTCACGGGTCCGCTTTTCGGCTATAGCGACACTTGGCAGTTGATCATCAACACGGGCACGACGATCATCACCTTCCTGATGGTGTTCGTTATTCAAAACACACAGAACCGCGACACGACGGCCTTGCACCTCAAGATCGACGAGCTCATTCGAGTAACCGGGGATGCACGTAATGTTCTGCTCGATCTCGAAGACCTGGACGACGAGGTGTTGCAAGGGTTTAGAAAAGACTATGAGCGCTTGGCGGAGCAGGACAGATTTGTCGCCGATAGCAACGCGCCAGCGGGCTAGGTAGCGGAAAGCGGAGTTGAGCATGAACGAAGGGGATCGAAGCAAGGACTCCAACGCTACGGCTCAGTCAGCAAAGACGGCCAGCCTACCTAAGCGGTTCTACAAAGACGTCGCCGTCAAGGATGAGGGAGGCCGCGCGGCGGTCCTGCTCGACGGCAGGCCAGTGCGGACGCCGGGCAAGGCGCCGCTGTCGGTGCCGAACAAAGCGCTCGCCGAAGCCATCGCCGAGGAGTGGTGGGCGCAAGGCGATCATATTGATCCCCGGACCATGCCGCTTACCAAGCTGGCCAACTCAGCAATTGACGGCATCGAGGGCCGCACCGAGGCAGTCGTCGACGACATCATGGGCCACGCTGCTGTAGACCTTCTTTGCTACCGGGCAAGCGGGCCGAAAGGACTTCTGGCCGAGCAGGCAAAACATTGGGACCCGGTGATCGCCTGGACGAAGAATGCGCTGAACGCCCCGCTCGCGCTCGCCGACGGCATCGTCCACGCGCCTCAAGCTGATGCGTCCCTGGCCGAAATTAAGAAACGGCTCGGTGAGTTCGATGCCTTCGCGCTGGCAGCCCTTCACGTCATGACCTCGCTCACCGGCTCGGCGTTGCTTGCGCTTGCCGTGGCGCGGAAACGCCTGACGCCGGATGAGGCCTGGGCCGCGGCCCATGTGGATGAGGACTGGCAGGCTAGCCACTGGGGCGAGGATGCCGAGGCCAAAGAGCGGCGTGAGGTGCGCCGGCGCGATTTCGATGCCGCGGCCCGAACCCTGGCGCTGGTGGACGTTTAGAGTCCGTCACCTGGTACTATTGTGGAAGTTTCTTCTCGATCTTGTCGAGCCCCGAGACCATGTCGGCGATCTTTTCACAGCGCCGCCACAGGCTGCGGATCTCATCACCCCGCAAGCGCCGGGCGATGGGGTTGGCGCGAAGGTCGTAGATCCGGGCGCATTGGACCGGCGCGAGCTTGATGCCCGCGGTCGTGTCTGGGTCATCGGGGTGTTCAAGCTTTGCGTCGGTGACCAGCCGGGAGCGAATGTCGTCAAGTTCATGCTCTACCCACGAAGAATAGAGCCAGAGCCCGCCAGCCCCCAGAATGGCGGCGGCAATCACT
>JAGPVD010000173.1 GCA_018067145.1 Methyloceanibacter sp. | reverse complement strand
CCCGATCACCGACTGAATGATGGTGACCAGGGGCAGACTACGCCGATTCATCTACATCAATGACTTAGCGAAAAGTGGGACACTCAATCTTCCCATACGATCATTATGCTTTCTGGCGCGAGTGTCCCACCAGGGATGGTTCCTGGTAGCGACTTCCACCTGCCCGCTTTGCCGCCGAAAGCGGACATGTTCGGTCTCAGTCATCTACGTCCGCTAAGTGCCATAAGCAGACATGAGTGAGCCAGCGTGCAGACGCTTCTCCGTATCCCCACAATCCATTGCAGGTGGTTTGAGGCAAGGCCAAAGATGAAAAACTTTCGAACCGTATGCGGTCTCCTCGTTATCTCCCTCTTCGCCGTCAGCGCGTCAACGGCCGGCCCGATCGATCTCGCCGGGACAGAATGGTGCTTCTCCGGAGAAGTCGGCAAAGCTGCCCGATTTCTGCAGTTCCGGTCGGATAGCAAGGTGGGAGGCTCCACAGGCTGTAACCGGTTCACTGGCACTTACAGCCAAGATGGATACGCGTTGACCCTAGGGACGCTCGCCACCACGCGCAGGGCTTGCCTTCCCGAAGTGATGAAACGCGAGCAGCAATTCCTCGACTTGCTGAGCAAAGTCCACCGTGCCGAGGCGAACCACCTTAAGCTCACGCTCAAAGACGCTGATGAGAACGTTCTTGCCGAACTGGTTCGACGGGATCCGGACTAACGAGTGAGGCAGCCCCATGCTAATCAGCATTGTCAGTGCGTCAATCGGGAACCGTACTTCCTCTATTGCGGCGCTGTGTAGACCGTTCGCCCTTCCTTGATCGTCTCCATGACTTTCAGGGTGTCCAAGGCGTCGGGATCGACGACCGTCGGGTCGTCCGACAGGATGACCAGGTCGGCCAGCTTGCCCGCCTCGATCGATCCCTTTTTGTCTTCTTCGAAGTGCTGGTAGGCCGGCCAGATCGTCATGGCCTTCAGCGCGGTCATGACGTCGACCCTCTGGTCGGGACCGATGATGTCGCCGGACCGCGAGCGCCGCGTCACCGTCGCATCGAGAATGCGCATCGAATCCGGGAAGGCAACGGGCGCGTCGTGATGGCTGGAGAACATCATGCCTCGTTTGCGCACCCAGCCGGTGGGCGAGATTTTGTCGGCCAACTCCGGGCCGACCGTGCGCTCCCGGTGCCAGTCACCCCAATAAAAAGTATGCATCGGAAACAGTGAGGGAAAGATGCCGAGCCGCTTCAGGGTATCGACCTGATCCTCACGTAGGAACTGTCCGTGGATGAGGACCGGACGGCGATCACCCGGACCGTATTTGTCCGTCGCGGTCTTGATGGCCGCAAGCAGTTGGTCCGTCGCCGCTTCGCCGTTGGAGTGGGTCAGGATCTGAATGTCTTTCGCGAAGGCCCAATCGATTGTGTCGAATGTCTGATCAGGCTTCACCGCCGCATAACCGGCATAGTCGGCGCGGTAGCGATCCGGAGGATTGTAGTAGGGACGGTCGCGCCACGCGGTGAAGCCCTGCGGCGAGCCATCGATGGTGAGCTTCGCCCCGCCGACACGAAAACGGTTCTTATAGTCGCTGCTCGCCTTCTCGGCGATCAGGTCCTTTGCGACGAGAACGTCGGGGTAGGAGACGACATCGATGTCGAGTTCGCCCTTATCGGCCACGGCTTCCATGAGCGCTACCTGGCCGGGCATCGAGCGGCCGTCCTGTGCGGTCGTGTAACCGTAGCTCGTAATAAGCTTCATGCCAGCCTTGAAGATGGTCGAAGCACCTTTGGCGTCAAGATCGCCGAGCAGCTTCGTCATTGCAAAGAAGTGCGGCGTCTCCTCGAGAACACCGTCCGGCGTTCCATCCGATTGGCGCCGAATGACGCCGCCCGGCATCTCCTTGCTGTCTGCGTTGATGCCAGCGACCTCCAGAGCCTTCGAATTGGCCGCCCCGATATGTCCGGACTGATGGATGATGTAGACGGGAAGCTCCGTCGAGACGGCGTCGAGATCCTCGCGCGTCGGGTGCCGCTGCTCCTTGAGTTGGCTGTCGTCGTATCCAAAACCGATGATGGCTCCAACCGCCTCGACGCGTTTGGGATTGGCGTCGGCCCAGTCGCGCAGAGTTTGTTGCAAGCTCGCGATATCGGTCACCTTGCCGTCCGGCGGCGCCAGGAGATTGGGCGCCAGGGCTTGCAGGCCGATGCCGTACACATGGCCGTGCGCGTCGAAAAAGCCGGGAAGCAGCGCCTTACCGCCAAGATCGACGGTTTCCGTGCCATCTCCTTTATGTTCCATGACACCGGCTTCCGTCCCAACGGCGAGGATGCGTCCGTCCTTCACGGCGACCGCCTCTGCCCGCGGGACAGTCTCATCCATCGTCAGGATCGGCCCGCCCAGGAATATCTTGTCGGCTATCTCCTGTGCGGATGCGGCGGGCGCTATGGCCACGGCCAGCAACAAGCTGGCGAGGTTCGCGAGGCCGATCGGACTTTTCATAACTTACCTCCACTGCAGGATCAGTAAGCATTTTACCCTGAGATCAAAGGGCAAGAGAAGGACTCTCAACCGGGAGCCAACGAATGTGATTGGCGTTGTCACATTAAGTCCTACTGAGCGGAATTTGCCGACAACCGCCAATGTTGACGCGAGGGATTTCAAACACTTAGCCTGTTGGTTGATCGTCCAAATTGGGCCAATTTCACTTAATGTGACAACGCCGACCTTCGCTCTGGCGGTAACCTCCGGATTGAAACTGAGACGCCGGTACCGCATCGTATGGAAAGATCCCGGAAGGCCCATGCTTTTGGACTCCATCATCAATGACGCCCATGCTGTATCGTTTTTGTTTCCTGGTCTTGGCGGTGATGGCCGGGAGCACGCCGGCCCAGAGCGAGATCGTACGGGTGGAGATTGACAGCCGCGAACCGGTGCTCGGCGGCAAAACGTTCGATGCGTACGGCCCCTATGAAATCGTGCGCGGCCGACTCTACTTTGCGTTCGAGCCCGCCAGCCCGATCAACGCCCAGATCGTGGACCTGCAACGCGCCCCGCGCAACTCGGCCGGTCGGGTCGAGGCCTGGACTGTTTTCACAGCCCTGCAACCGATGGACCCGGACAGCGCTCGCGGTATCGCCCTCGTCGAGGTCAGTAATCGGGGCGACAAGTTCTCGCTGTCCTACTTCAACCGCGCCGCGTCAGCGAGTCTCGACCCCAATGACCCAGACGCCTTCGGCGATGCCCTGCTGATGCGCCTCGGGTTGACGGTGATCTGGATTGGCTGGCAGTTCGACGCGCCCGACCGCCCCGGCGTGCTGCGCTTACACGTACCGCGCGCCCGCCAGGTGGACGGCTCCCCGATCACGGGACTCGTCCGCAGCGACTGGACGATAGACTCCCCGGCAGCGTCGCTGGCGCTGGCGCATCGCGACCACCGTGCCTATCCCGTCGCCGATCCGGAAGACTCGGCCAACATCCTGACCGTGCGAGACGGTCGGGAGGCGCCCCGCAGAGTGATCTCCCGCGATCGTTGGCACTTCGCGCGGCTCGAAGACGGTCGTCGTGTGCCCGACGCGACGCACATCGTGCTCGAAGGGGAATTCGAGGCGGGGAAGATCTACGAACTGGTCTATCGCGCACAGGATCCGGCGGTTGTCGGCCTAGGGCTGGCGGCTATCCGGGATGTGATCAGCTACGCCAAGTACGATACAACCAGCATCTTCCCCGCCAAGGTCGGGCTGGCAGCCGGCGTCTCCCAGACGGGGCGGTTCCTGCGACACTTCCTCTATCAGGGATTCAACACTGACGAGCAGGGACGCCTGGCATACGATGGGATGATGATCATCGCCGCCGGTGCCGGACGCGGCAGCTTCAACCACCGCTTCGCCCAGCCCTCCCGCGATGGGCATCGCTACTCGACCTTCTTCTACCCGACGGACTTGTTTCCCTTTACCAGTGCGACGCAGTTTGATCCGCTTCAATGGCGCAGAGACGGCCTTTTGGCGCATCTGGCCAATACCAAACACGCGCCGAAAACGTTCTACATCAACACCGGCTACGAGTACTGGGGACGGGCCGCATCACTCATTCACACGACGCCCGACGGAACGGCCGACGTCCCCCCGCTCCCGCATGAACGCATCTATCACCTTGCCAGCGGGCAGCATTTCGTCGGTGCGTTTCCAGAAGCAGATGACCGCCTCGGGAACGGACCTGCGTATCGAAGCAACCCGCTGGACTTCAGCGGAAACTATCGCGCGCTGTTCGTCCGGCTCGTCGACTGGGTGGAGACCGACACGGCCCCGCCGGCCAGCGCCTACCCCACCCGAACCGATGGCACGCTGGTGAAGCCCTTTGAGGTCGTCTTCCCGGCCATACCGGGCGTAACATTCCCGCAAACTATTCATGTCGCCTATCGGGCCGATTACGGACCGCGCTGGTCTAAGGGAATCATCGACCTCCAGCCGCCGCGCCTGGGCCCCTCGTTTCCGTCACTCGTGGCGCAAGTGGACAGCCTCGGCAACGAACGCGGCGGTGTGCGAAACGTGGAGTTGCGCGTCCCTCTGGCCACCTACACACCCTGGAGCCTACGCACCGGGTATGCCGGCAACTCCAGCGAACTCGCCGACTTCGTC
>JAGPVD010000171.1 GCA_018067145.1 Methyloceanibacter sp. | reverse complement strand
CCCACATGCACCGGCAGGCGTCTTGGACCGATGCCTGCTCCCCAAGCATGCGGAGCTTTTGGCCTCTGACGATGTCGGCGAGCTTTCGATTAGTCACAATACCCTCCCTAGGGCGCTTCAAGCCTGGCACACATTCTAGCGCCATGCGCGTGTGTGGACTTGATCCACGTCAAACCGCTGCATGAACTAATTTTTGTCATGGGGTCGTCGGTCAATGGAACTCCCTAGATCAGCCGAAACATGTCGGCTTGGGTCATTAGCTGACGTCGCGGCGACCACGGCGTAGGTCCGCTTCACCCCCAAGAGCGCGCATGCTCAGAGTCGGGATGGAACCGGCTCTAGAGACCAAATTCGGAGAAGGGTATGAAGTCCACGAGTTCGCCGGCGCGGACTTCATCCACGTTCTCGGCAACCTCAATCAATCCGTCGGCCTCCCGCAAAGAGGAGATGAGTCCCGACCCATCCCGGGGGAACTTGGCGAGGAGTAATCGGCCGTCACCATCGCGGGTCAGTTTCGCGCGCCAGAACTCGCGGCGCCCTACCTTCTTTTTCTGGTTGAAGGAGGCTGGCACGGGAAACCGCACAGGCTCCGGCCACGTGCCGCCGGCAAGCCGTGTGAGCACCGGCCGAACATACATCAAGAAGCAGACGAAGACCGCGACGGGATTGCCCGGTAGCCCGAGCACCACACTGTCACCGATCTGGCCGAAGCTCATCGGCCTCCCGGGCTTGATTGCAATCTGCCACAGATGGCGCTTCCCAAGAGCGTCGATGCTGCGAACAACGTGATCCTCTTGGCCTTGGCTGGCGCCACCAGAGATCACGATGGCATCGAAATCGCGGCTTGCATCAGAAAGGGCGGAAACTACGCGCTCGGGCGTATCTGGCAGGATGCCCAAGTCGATTGCCTCAGCCCCGATGGCGCTGATGAGACCGTGCAGCATGGGGGCGTTGGCGTCATAGACTTTGCCTGCCGCAAACGCGTCCCCGGGGCGCAGGATCTCATCACCCGTGGAGAGGATGGCCACTTTGAGCGGCGTGAAGCAGGAAATGGCACCAAGCCCCGCGGCCGCGGCGCTCGCGACTTCCTGCGGCCTCAGCCTCGTGCCGGCTTCGACGAGGATCTCGCCCGTCCTGGTGTCCTCGCCGGCAAGCCGCCGATTGGCGCCTGGCTTCAGGCCCGGTGGGATGAGCGCCCAACGTTCTCCGTCGCGTTCCTCGATGCGGACATCTTCCTGCATCGCCACCGTGTCGAGACCGGGCGGCACCACTGCGCCGGTGAAGATGCGGATGGTGCTCTCGGGAGGCGCCGGGCCTTCGAAGGGGTGCCCCGCGGCGGCTTCACCTACGATCCTCAGCCTGGCGCCCTGCTCCGGGTCGTAGGCTGAGGCAGCAAAGACGTAGCCGTCGACCGCGGCGTTGTCGTGGGCCGGGAGGGGTCGGGGCGAGATGATGGGCTCAGCCAGAAAGCGTCCCGCGGCCTCGGCAAGCGACACCGGCCGGGTCCCGACCATGGAGCGCACGCGAGACCTAAGGATGCTCAGCGCCTCATGGTGGGGCAAGCGATCCTTGTCGAGAACGAAGCAGTCATCGATCAGCTTGGGCGTCATGGCGCCCTCAGCGCGAGCGTGGCGACGATGAAGTCGACAATGCCTGCGATCTCGTCGAGGTGAAAGACGGGTAGCGACTCCTTCTCGTCTCCGGGGCGGTCTGAAGCAATCGCCACGACCTGAGGGAATTCCTTGGAAAGGGGATCGCGCGATGCCGCCCCGTCTCTGCGAATCTCGACCTTGGGAAACGCCTCGCGCTTATAGCCCTCCACCAAAACGAGATCACACGTCCCGGCGTAAGGCAGGATCTCCTGAAACGTCATCTCCGGCGCATCGCCAAACTCGCGCATGAGCGCAAAACGCCGCGGCGACGCCAACGCCACTTGGCGCGCGCCGGCCTCCCGCATTTTGAAAGAGTCGCGGCCGGGATGGTCGATCTCAAACTTAGCGTGGGCATGCTTGATGACGGAAACGACAAAGTCGCGCCGTGCAAGTTCGCTGATCAACCGCGCCATGAGCGTCGTCTTGCCGGAATTTTTCCAGCCGACCACACCGAAGACGGGGGGCGTCATGAGGCGCTCGCCCTGAGGAGTGTTTCGGCTGCGGCCAGATCCTCTGGCTTGTTGATGTTGAAGAAGGGGTCAATGAGCGTCCCATCAATCTCGACGGGCGGGAACGGGACCTCGACCGCCCCATGATCCTTAACCCAGGCACTGACCTTGCGGTGACCTTGGTCGAGAGACACCTTGAGCGCGGCCGCGAGCTCGACCGGCCACAGACCGATGACCGGGTGAGTGCCTGCTTCGGACCGCGCAACGAGAAACGTGGACTCATCACGCGTCTCGGCCAGGAAGCGACGTACAAGGTCGGTAGGAAAAAACGGCGTGTCGGTCGCCACGGTGACGGCGTGGCCAATATCGGGCCGGTTGGCTCTCACCCACTCGAGCCCAGCATGCGCGCCGGCAAGCGGCCCGGAGAATCCGGTGATGGTATCAGGAACCACGGGAACCCCATACGGTGCAAAGCGCGAAACGTCGCCGTTGGCGTTGATGATGATGTCGGAAACCTGTGGCCTCAGACGGGCGAGTATTCGAGTGAGAATCGGTTCGCCGCCAAGCGCGCGCAAGCATTTGTCGCCACCGCCCATGCGGCTCGACCTGCCGCCAGCAAGCAGCACGCCGACAACACCGTGCGCTACATCCATCTAGCGAGTTTACGGCTACAGGCCAGACGCTGTCACCTCGAGACTAGGCTCCGGCACGCGCTGCGGCGGCTCGTGGGCCGGACCGACCCTCACCGCGCAGTATTTGTACTCGGGAATCTTGCCGATCGGATCGAGCTGCGGATTGGTGAGAATGTTGGCGGCGGCCTCCACATAGGCGAAGGGAATGAACACCGTCGTCTCTTCGACTGCCAAATCGGCGCGGGCGGTGAGCTCGATTGATCCTCTGCGCGTCGTGACCCGCATCAGATCCCCGGGCATGATGCCATACCGGGCAAGCGTTGCGGGATGCAGGCTCGCCGTGGGCCCCGGTTCGAGCGAATCGAGCACGCCGGAGCGGCGCGTCATGGCCCCGGTATGCCAATGCTCCAACTGCCGTCCCGTGATCAGCACGAGCGGGTATTGGTCATCCGGCACCTCACCGGGGGGCAAGATATCGGCGGGAACCAGATAAGCCCGACCCGTCTTGGTCGGGAATCCGTCGCCGAACATAACTGCCTCGCCGGGGTGATCAGGCTCCGGGCAGGGATAGATCACCGAGGATTCGCGTTCCAGCCGATCCCACGTGATGTTATCGAGAGACGGCATGGCGAGCTTCATCTCGGCGAACACCTCGGACGGATGCGTATAGGTCCAGGGGAGCCCGAGATGTTTGGCCAACTCGATGATGATCAACAGATCGTCGCGCGTGTCGCCCGGAAGATCGAGTGCTTTGCGGCCCATCTGCACTTGGCGATTAGTGTTCGTAACCGTGCCGGTTTTCTCCGGCCATGCCGACGCGGGCAGCACCACGTCCGCCATCATCGCGGTCTCGGTGAGGAAAATGTCCTGCACCACAAGATGCTCGAGCTTGGCAATGCCGGCGCGCGCGTGATCGAGGTCGGGATCGGACATCGCGGGATTCTCCCCCTGGATGTACATGCCCCTGATCTCGCCCTTGTTCGCGGCATTGATGACCTCGACGACGGTCAACCCGGCCTTATCCGAGAGCGGCGTCTGCCAAAGCTCCTCGAACTTCTTGTGGACCGGCTCGCCCTCCACGTCGGCGTAGTCGGGATAGAACATCGGGATCACGCCCGCGTCCGACGTGCCCTGCACGTTATTCTGGCCGCGCAAGGGATGGAGGCCGGTTCCAGGCCGGCCGACCTGTCCGCACATGAGGGCGAGTGAAATCAGGCAACGGGCATTGTCGGTTCCGTGCACGTGCTGCGAGATGCCCATGCCCCAGAAGATCATCGCCCGCTCGGCATTGCCGAACAGATGAGCGACCTCGCGGATGGTCTTGGCGTCGATGCCGCAAATCTCCGCCACCGACTCAGGACTGTAGCTTGCGAGATGCGTCTTCAGGCGCTCGAAGTTCTCCGTATAGGCCTGCACGTACTGAATGTCGTAGAGCCCCTCCTCCACGATCACATGCATGATGGCGTTGAGCAGGGACACATCGCTCGCCGGCTTGAACTGCAGCATGTGCGTTGCGTAGTGGCGAAGCGCTTGGCCGCGCGGATCAATGACAACGAGCTTGGCGCCACGTTTCGCCGCCTGCTTGAAGAACGTCGCCGCGACCGGATGATTCTCGGTGGGATTGGCGCCGATGATCACGATGACGTCGGCATGCTCAACTTCGTTGAACGTCGCGGTCACCGCGCCTGAACCGATGCCTTCGATCAGCGCCGCCACCGACGAGGCATGGCAGAGCCGCGTGCAGTGGTCGACATTGTTGGTGCGGAAGCGCGTGCGAATAAGCTTCTGGAACAGATAGGCTTCTTCGTTGGAGCATTTGGCGGAGCCGAAACCGGCGATGGCCTGGCCTCCGTGCTTCTCGGCCACGCCGGCGAGCCCGGCCGCGGCGAACTCAAGGGCCTCTTCCCAGGTCGCCTCGCGAAAATGCGTGAGAGGATTCGCCGGATCGACATTGATGCCTTTCGGCAGCCCAGGCTTCCGGATGAGCGGCTTCATCAACCTCTGCGGATTACTCACATAGTCGAAGCCAAAACGGCCCTTCACGCAGAGGCGATTCTCGTTCGAATAGCCGTCGAGGCCTTGCACGAAGGCAATTTTTTCGTCCTTGATCTGATAGCTAATCTGGCAGCCAACTCCGCAATACGGACAGACCGAATGTACCTCGCGGTCCACTTCCCTCGACCCATGCTGAGTGATCGGGTCGATAATAGATTTCGGCATTAATGAGCCCGTGGGGCAGGCTTGCACGCACTCGCCACAGGCCACGCAAGTGGACGCACCCATGGGATCGTCGAAATCGAAAACCGGCTTGGCGCCGACCCCGCGGAATGCCATGCCGATAACGTCATTGACCTGGACGTCGCGACAGGCGCGAACACAGAGGCCGCAGTCGATACAGGCATCGAGATTGACCGCCATGGCCGGATGCGAGAGGTCAGGCTTTGGGATGCCGTGAGCGGGGAAACGAGACGTCGTGATTTTCTGGGCCTCGGCCCAATGCCAAAACGGCGAGACGCGATCGGGCGAATCCTCACGCGGCGGCTGATCGGCCAGCAGCAACTCCATCACCATGCGGCGCGCCTTCACGGCGCGATCGGTGGCGGTCTTCACCACCATGTTCGGCGTCGGCTTGCGGATGCAGGAGGCCGCCAGCGTGCGCTCACCTTCGACCTCGACCATGCACGCGCGGCAGTTGCCGTCGGCCGCGTAGCCGGGTTCGGGTAGCCAGCACAGATGCGGGATGTCGGTGCCCTCGCGCTTCGCCACCTGCCAGATGGTCTCCCCGGCCCGGGCCGAAACGACTTTGCCATCGAGGGTGAACTGGAGCTCGTCGGTCATGACTACTCTTCCATCTAATATTTGTCGGGCCGGCCCGCCGCGTCGGCGCGAACGGGCTCGTCAGCGAAAAACTCTAGGGCAGTGATGAACGCGTTAGGGGCCGCTTGGCCGAGACCGCAGATCGAAGCGTCTCGCATGGTCTCTGCAAGCTCGTTCAAAAGCTCACCATCCCAATCATTTCTATCGAGGAGAGCGACCGCCTTGTCGCAGCCCACGCGGCAGGGCGTGCACTGGCCGCAAGACTCGTTCTTGAAGAAGCTCAGCAGGTTGATCACGATGTCGGCGACGTCGTCGTCCTGAGAGAAGATGACGATGGCGTGGCTTCCAACGAACGACCCATATTTGTCCAAAGTTCCGAAATCGAGAGGCACGTCGCCAAGTTTCGCCGGCAGGATTCCGCCCGAGGCCCCACCTGGCAGATAGGCCTTGAAGCTGTGGCCGTCCTCCATGCCGCCGGCACGCTCGATCAATTCTCTCACTGTCACGCCGGCGGGCGCCACGATGACGCCGGGCTTCTTCACCCGGCCAGAGACGGACCAAGAGCGAAAGCCTTTGCCACCATTCATACCGTGATCGGCGAACCAGTTGGCACCCTTTTCGAGGATTTCGGGCACCCAATAGAGCGTTTCGACATTGTGGTTGAGGGTCGGCCGATCGAAAAGTCCGACCTCGGCGATGTATGGAGGCCGATTACGTGGATAGCCGCGCTTGCCCTCGATGGATTCGATCATCGCCGACTCTTCACCGCAAATATAGGCGCCGGCGCCGCGGCGAAGCTCGATATCGCCCTTCTTGATTATGCCGGCCTTCTCGATCGCGGCGATCTCATGCGCCAGGATATGGAGCACGGCCGGGTACTCGTCGCGCATGTAGAGATAGATGCGCTCGGCCTCGACGGCCCACGCGGCAATCAACGCGCCCTCAAGCATCTGATGCGGATTGCGCTCGAGATAATAGCGATCTTTGAATGTGCCGGGCTCTCCCTCGTCCCCATTGATGGTCATGAGCCGTGGGCCCGGATACGCGCGGACAATCTGCCACTTTTTCCCTGCCGGAAAACCAGCGCCGCCCAAGCCGCGCAAGCCCGCATCCGACATCTCGTTGATGACGTCTTCAACGCTTCTCTTGCCGGCCCGGCAGGCTTCGAGCATCGAATAGCCGCCCTTGTCACGATAGGCGGCAAAATCCTCATAAGCGGGGATCTCGGGTTTCCGCTCACCGCTCTCCATCACCGCTTCGACCGAGGCCGGGGTGGCATGATCCACAAACCGATGTCCCACCTCGCACACCGGCGCCGTATCGCAGCGGCCCATGCAGGGCGCGCGCAGCACCCGCACCTTGGTGGGGTCCGCAGCGGACCTAAGCGCCTCGTAGAGCGCATCTGCACCCTTGATGGCGCAGGTGATCGAATCGCATACGCGTATGGTGGTCGGCGGTGGCGGCGTCTCGTCCTCCTTCACCACGTCGAAATGCGCATAAAAGGTCGCCACCTCGTAGGCCGCGGCTTGCGGCATGCGCATCTCCGCGCACAAGGCGCGAAGATGCCGGCTCGAGATGTAATGGTACCGGTCCTGGATCAGATGGAGATATTCGATCAGAAGATCGTGCCGACGGGGGCGATCTCCCAATAGCGCGCGGACCTCCGCGAGCGCCTCGAGATCGAGTTGCCTGCCCTTCGGAAAGCCTCGCGCGCGTTTTCGTGAACCTACGTGCCGTGCTGGACGATCGGGCCCACCATTCAAGGGCGTTTCCTGCTCCACTCTTACCTTTCCCTCAGACTCCGCTGAGTAACCCTGCGCGGGGAAATTGACAGTCGCTGTGGGCTTGGTGATACCAGCCACTGACCTATGTCGGCAAGCGGCCGACACGCATGGGCCTAGTTCGAGGACCGAACCTCTCTTCTTTTCCCAAAGAGGGCGGTTTAGATAGACTTGAGAGTAACCCCTCTAGCCGTCAACGTCGCTTATCAATGACCGATTTCATCAACGCCTTCAAAACGGCCCTCGGTCTCATCGTCACGCTCAACCCGGGCTTGGTCGAAATCCTTTTCCTGTCGCTCAAGGTGAGCCTCTCGGCGGTGGCGATCGCCAGCGTGCTGGGCTTCGCAATCGGCGGCACGCTCGCCGTCTACCGGTTTCCCGGCCGGGGTGCCGTCGTCGCCGTGCTGGGCGCCTTGATGGGCCTCCCTCCGGTTGTAGCCGGTCTCTTGGTCTACCTGCTGTTGTCGAATGCCGGGCCCTTGGGTGTCCTCCAGCTGCTTTACACGCCCACCGCGATGATCATCGCCCAGGTGGTTCTGGTGACCCCGATCATCGCCGCGCTCTCCTGTCAGGCCTGCGAAGACCTGCTGGAGGAATATGACGAGCAGCTTCGTTCACTGGGCGCCTCACCCCGAGCGATCGTACTCACCCTGCTTTGGGACGGCCGCTATCGTTTGACCAGCGCCGTGCTGGCTGGGTTCGGCCGGGCGATCGCCGAGGTCGGTGCGGTAATGATCGTCGGCGGAAACATCGACCACGTGACGCGGACCATGACAACGGCCATCGCGCTCGAAACGTCCAAGGGTAATATCGCTCTTGCGCTGGCCCTCGGTATCGTCCTTCTGGCCACCGCCGTCGCCGTCAATGCCGCGCTCATGAGTGTCCGCCGCCTTGCCCTCCGTCTCGCCTATGCTTGATCCGACCCACCCCCTCAATGGCTTGGGGACCGCCTTCGGTTCCGCGCGCGCCCCTCTGCCGGTCGAGCTCCGCGCGCTGAATTACGAGGCGAGCGGCAAGCTGGTGATCGATAATGCGAACCTGAAGATCGAGACGCGCGGCATCACTGCCATCATGGGACCGAACGGCGCCGGCAAGAGCGTCCTCCTGCGGCTCATGCATGGATTGATCGCGCCGACGGGCGGCGAGATCCTGTGGGGCGGCAGGCAGATGGATCGCGAGCTCTCCCGCCGGCAGGCGATGGTCTTTCAGAAGCCGGTGCTGCTGCGCCGCTCCGTCGCCGCCAACATTCGGCACGCTCTCGGCCTGCGCGGCGTCGGCCGAAAGGAACGCGCGATCCGTGTCGACGACGCTCTCAAACTCGCCGCGCTGGAGCGCCACGCTTCGACCCCCGCCAGGGTGCTCTCCGGCGGCGAGCAGCAGCGGCTGTGCCTCGCCCGCGCGCTGAGTCTCGAGCCGGAGCTGCTGTTCCTCGACGAGCCGACCGCGAGCCTCGACCCGGCCTCGACGCTCGCCATCGAGAAGCTCCTGATTGACGCTCAACGGCGCAGTATCAAGATCATCGTCGTCACCCATGACGTCGGCCAGGCACGGCGGCTCGCGCAGGACGTCATCTTCATGCACCATGGGCGCATTATCGAGCATGGGTACGCGGACAGCTTTTTCGATACGCCGCGGAGCGAGGGCGCCCGGGCCTATCTCGCTGGAGGTCTCGTACTTTGAACAAGAGGGGTGATCTTGTGTCACCGATGTCACCGCGCCTTCGAAGACGGACGGTGCTTGTTGCGCTTGGAGCCCTCCTGCTTGCGCTCGCGTTGGCACCCGGCGCTCTCCATGCCGATGACAAGTTCATCATCGTGCAATCGACTACTTCCATTCAGAACTCGGGACTGTTCGACCACATCCTGCCGATGTTCGAGAAGAAGACGGGGATCGAGGTGCGCGTGGTCGCGGTCGGCACGGGACAAGCGCTCAAGAACGCGACCAACGGCGACGGCGATGTGGTTCTGGTCCATTCCAAACCCGACGAGGAGAGGTTCGTCGCCGAAGGCTGGGGCCTCAAACGTCACGACGTCATGTACAACGACTTCGTCATCGTGGGCCCTGCGTCCGATCCCGCCGGCATCGCGGCCCTCAAGGACGCGGACGAGGCGCTTGAGAAGATCGCCAAGGCCGAGACCCCCTTCGCTTCGAGGGGCGACGGCTCTGGCACGCATAGAGCCGAACAGAAGCTTTGGCAGGACGCCAGCATCGACGCCAAGAAATCAAGCGGCGGCTGGTACCTGGAAACAGGCTCTGGCATGGGTGCGACCCTTAACACCGCCGTTGGCAAACACGCCTATACGCTGACCGATCTGGGCACCTGGCTGAGCTTTGAAAATAAGGGGGATTTCAAGGTCCTCGTCGAGGGCGATCCCAAGCTGTTCAATCAATATGGGGGCATCCTGGTCAATCCGGCCAAGCACCCGAACGTCAAAGCTGACGATGGGCAGGCTTTCGTTGACTGGCTGATTAGCAGCGACGGCCAGGCGGCCATCGCCAGCTACAAGATCGACGGAAAGCAGCTCTTCTTTCCCAATGCCCGCCCCGGGGCCTGACGTCCGGCGGGCCTGAGTGTTTCTATGTTCAGGCCAAACAAGAAGAAGCCGGCTTCGGTTGGCCGGGCTCCTCCTGAGTGCTTACTTGGCAAATGGTCGCGCAGCCAGAGTGAGAGGATCCGGTGCTCCGGCTCCATGGGATTCTAGCGTGCCGGGGCTCCTAGGGTTCCCTGCCGAGTTGCAAGCACTAATCGGGAAGATGTCCGTTTTGGGTCATTAGCGGACATGAACGTCACCAACCGGAGAGTCCGCTTTGTGCCAACAGCAGACATCTTCTCGCCTCGGAGAGATAATCGGCGGCCGCCGACTTCTTCTCACGATACTGACGTAAGCACCGCACTAATTAGGACGTAGAGCAACCTACCAATAACGCCGGGGGCGAGGCTGGTAGTAGGGATAGGTGTAGACACGGGGTGGATACACATAAGCCGGGGGTGGCACGTAGACTGGGGCTGGCGCGTAAACTGGGGGTGGCGCGTAGACTGGGGGTGGATAGTACCCATAAACCGGCGGGCAGTTGCCGTATCGGTAGCACTGCCGGGCGCGACGGCGCCGATAGCCAACCTTCTCCATGGCCGCATTATTAATATTCTGATCTTTGACTACGGCTGCCGATATCGGACCTGCTTCGGCTGACGCGATACTCGCTAGACTAATGGCTGCAAGGATTGTGGCAGTGAGAAGAAGAGCGTGGCGCATTGGAATTGCCCTCAAACTAGCTCGACCGTGAACTTCTAAGTCTGCATCCTACGTTCCACATCGGGGAGTCGGTCAAGGCGGAATTGCCAATTTGGCTAATGGCCGTGACCAAGCTGGTCATGAATGAATGGTCCGCTTTGGGTCATTTGGCTACATCAGTGCGGCGCTCCCGGATGTCCGCTTCGCCCTCAAGAGCGGACATGACCGTCGACGGCATTAATGTCCGCTTCGTGCCATCAGCAGACGTAGACCGCGTCCGCGACCAATCTGGCTGTAGACGCTAGAACCTAGGATGCGGACATATAAAATCAATGTGTTGATCCCAACGCGTGACTGACGATCATGCGCCGCGTCAACTCTTGATCTTGGCGAGCCAGATGGCAAGGTCTTCGAGGATCGCGCCCAAATGGTTTTCCGAAATCTGCAGAGCGCCGGAAATCTCCTTCAGCTTCTTGCGCTCCTCCCCGGCGATGCGTTCGTCGGCCAAAAGCACGAGATAGGCGGCCCGGACCATCTCCTCCTTGGTCTCCAGGTCGAGCGTCTTGGACGCGGCGGCGAGTTGGGCCAGCGCATCGCCCGTGGCATTGGCGCCAACAGCGCGGGCGACCTCGTCCGCCGCGAGTTTGCGCCCCGTGCGGTCTTCATAGACCTGCCGAATCAGGTCCGTCTCGCGGCTATCGAGACGGCCATCG
>JAGPVD010000170.1 GCA_018067145.1 Methyloceanibacter sp. | reverse complement strand
CTAACCCTCGTCATGCACGGTCCGCTTACCGCGCACACAAATGGGAACGGCATCGAGCGCGTTCGGAACGCACTGCTCGATCCGGCTACCTCCGTCGTCCATTACGCCGCTGCGGTGGGTGCCGTGGGTCTGTTAGTTCTGCTTGCTTGGGGTTTGTATCCTTGGATCGAGGGGCGCGCGTCCTTCCTCATCTTCATTCCGGGCGTTCTGGTCGCGGCGGGCTTCGGCGGTCTAGGCCCGGGACTTCTGGCGACCGCCCTTGGCGTCGTTCTCGGTGCATTCCTGGCCAGCTACGGAGGTGCGTTGCCCGCCGCAACTGTCTTAGAGACAGCCGTCTTCGCGATCGTTGGCGTCGGCATCTCCTGGTTCGGTGAATTCCTCCGGCGCACCAGGATCCGTAGCCGCCGGCATGCGAATGATTTGCGTGCGCGGGAGGCCCATCTTCGTTCGATCCTCGATACCGTTCCCGACGCAACCGTGGTCATCGACGAGACGGGCATGATCCACTCCTTCAGCGCTGCCGCCGAGCGTTTGTTTGGTTACGCGCATGAAGAAGTCGTTGGCCGCAATGTTCGCTTACTCATGCCCTCGCCGTTTCGCGAGGAGCATGACGACTACATCGCGCGCTATCTCGCCACTGGTGAAAAGCACATCATCGGCATCGACCGGGTTGTCACTGGCCAGCGCAAGGACGGCACGACGTTTCCTATGAAGCTCGAAGTTGGCGAGATGCGGTCGGGGGACCACCGCTTCTTCACCGGCTTCATTCGCGATCTCACCGAACGGCAGCGGACGGAGAAGCAATTGCAGGAGCTTCAGACGGAGCTTGCGCGTCTGTCGCGGCTCACCGCCATGGGCGAAATGGCTTCGACCTTGGCGCATGAAATCAATCAGCCGCTAACGGCAGTCACCAATTATCTGCAGGGCTGCAATCGTCTGCTTGAGCCGATCGACCATCCGAATGCGCCAAGGGTACGTGATGCCCTGGCCGAGACCACCAAGCAGACGCTGCGCGCGGGGCAGATCATTCGCCAGCTTCGTGAATTCGTGACCCATGGCGAGACCGAGAAGCACCCGGAGAACGTCAACAAGCTCGTGGAAGAGGCGAGCGCGCTCGCACTGGTCGGGGCCAAGGATGAGGGGGTTAAGTGCACGTTCCGCTGCGATCACCGTCTCCAACCGGTCATGGTCGAGAAGGTGCAGATCCAGCAGGTCCTGCTCAATCTGATGCGCAACGCCATCGAGGCCATGGAGGGCTGTGAGCCCAAGGAGCTAGTTGTGGCGACCTCTATGGCGGAAGCCGGCTCGGATGGTAAGGGCAAGGATGTGGTCGAGGTTAGCGTCGCTGACACCGGCACCGGTATCTCCGACGTAATCGTGGAGCGCCTGTTCCAGCCCTTCGTAACCACTAAGCCTGCCGGCATGGGTGTCGGGCTGTCGATCTCAAAGCGCATTATTGAGTCACATGGGGGACGCATCTGGGCCGAGCCCAGTCCCGGCGGCGGAACCGTCTTCCGCTTCACGTTGAAATCGGCGACGAGCGAAGGCAAAGACTGATGGGCGCCAATCCAGTCGTTCACATCGTCGATGACGACGAGGCCGTCCGCCGGTCTTTGGCCTTCATGCTGGGCTCGGCGGGCCTTGCCGTGCGGGTCTACGAGTCGGCCCGCGCCTTCCTCGATTGCCTCGACGACGTGCAATGCGGATGCCTGGTCACCGATATACGCATGCCCGAAATGACGGGGATCGAGCTGTTATCCGAGATCAAGGGGCGCACACCCTATCTGCCGGCCATCGTCATCACCGGGCACGGCGACGTTAAGCTCGCGGTCGAGGCGATGAAGACGGGCGCCATCGATTTCATCGAGAAGCCATTCGATGAAGGGGCCATCCTCGATGCCGTCAAAGCAGCGCTCCAACAAGGTGGAGAAGAGACGGATGACGATCTGGCGGCGGTCACCGAGCGGATCGCGAGCCTTTCCGAGCGCGAGCGGCAGGTGCTTGAGGGTCTGATTGCCGGCCAAGCAAACAAGGTCATCGCCAACGTGCACGGCATTAGCCCGCGCACGGTCGAGGTCTACCGCGCCAACCTCATGGCCAAGATGGAAGCGAGAAGCCTATCGGCGCTGATTCGGATGGCGATCCTCGCCCAGGTAGCGGCCTCATCGGGACGCGCGCCGAGATAAATGGGGTCGCAGGACCTAGCCTGCGCGCATTTGACCTACCTCAATGCAAACCGCCGTTGCGGCCGTATCATCCGCGCAAGGATGGGTTGAGATGTTGGCGGGCGGTATGCGTGTTGGGGAGGTGGATTTGGCCCAGGCCGAGACCATTCTGATTGCCGTCAACGACGGAGTCCTCGCGGACTCTTTGCGCTTCTCCCTCGAACTCGAGGGCTTTACGACGCGGTTTTGCGACGAATCTTCGCTGTTTCCGGCCATGAGCGCGCCGCAGGCGAAAGGCGGCTGCCTCGTACTCGACCAGGATGTGTTCACGCGGATGATTGAAGACGAGGACGATGGCATCCTCGCGGATAAAGGCATGCCGGTTGTCCTGATGGTTTCCCTCATCACCGAACGGGTTCTCGCTCGGGCCGAAGCGGCAGGCATCGCGGAAGTGGTAGAGAAGCCGCTACTCGGCGGCGTCCTGTTCGATGCGATCCGTCAAGTCCTTGATAGAGCAGGCCGTCCTGACCCCGGCGGGCCGTCGTAGCCAGACCGCTTCGCGTCGGCAATTTCTGACCTACGTAGTTTCCCTTACGGAGCCGTCACGAATTTTGCGCCCTCCCAGACGCGCGTAACAATGACTTAGGTCAACGTATCTCTGGGAGGATCACTCATGCTGACGCCGACACCCGTTGCCGAGCTTCCACGGATCAAGCACCAGCCGCCGATTGCGGCACCTTCAGAAAAACTCGCGCAACGTATAGCGACAAGCGAGCCCGAGGCATTTCTTCCGGCCAGCGTGCCGATGAACTTCGGACGCAATGCCGAGATTTACGCCGAGGACGAGACCGCGGGCTATGTCTACAAGCTCGTCTCGGGCGTCGTCCGGATCTCAAAACTGCTGCCCGATGGCCGCCGCCTAATCAGCGCGTTCCACCTGCCTGGCGACATGTTCGGTTTTGAGGTCGGCGACCTCCACCATGCCTCAGCCGAGGCGGTCGGGTCCGTCAAGGTCATCGCCTTCAAATGGCACAGCCTCTCGAGTGCGACGGCCTCCAACGCCCTCGTTCATGAGTTGCTCAACCGGACGATGATAGGCCTGCGGCAAACTCAGGATCACCTTCTTCTGCTCGGCCGAAAGAACGCGCTGGAACGGCTTGCCGCGTTTCTGCTGGAGTTGGCTGAGCGGTCTGGCCAGGACAGTCAAGACACCGTGCTCGACCTCGCCATGCCCCGGCACGACATTGCTGATTATCTCGGGCTGACGCTCGAGACTGTTTCGCGCATGTTCGCCGAGCTGAAGGCGGCCGGTACCATCCTGCTCGAATCCGCGCGGCGTGTGCACGTGGTCGACATGGAAAAGCTGAAGGCCATCGCCGCCTAAGGTTTCCATGGGCCAACCTACCGGATGTCTCGACGCCGCCGCGCAAGACGTACCGAATGCCTCTGGTAGATAGAAGGTGGAGATACATGACCGCACGGATTGTCTTTTTGCTTGCGTCGCTCTCGATAATTGACGCTGGCGCTAGCATGGCCGGCCCGGTGACCACCGCGCCCGATCCTGTGCACGGTATGAGCCTGGCGCAGAGGCTCTGCTCCACCTGCCACGTCGTCTCCAGCGAACAAGTCCATGCCAATGCCGACATCCCGAGCTTTCGAGAGATCGCCAATAAGCAAGGCCAGACCGAAGGCTCGATCATGGCCAAGATTATAATCCCCAAGCACCCCATGCCGGTGATTCCCATCACCAAGAGCGAGCTTGAGGACCTCTCCGCCTATATCATTTCGCTACGGAACCCCGAGCATCGGTCGACGCCATGAAGAAAGCCAAGCTTTGGTATGCCATCGCCGACGGTGGCAGGGCGCGTTTCGTCGAGCGTGACGAGAGTGGCGCGCTCCGCACCGTCGCAAAGTTCGAGTCGACGGATCTGCATGCGCGCGCACGCGATCTTGGCACCGACCGCCCGACAAGGGTCCGGGACAGGGCCGGGACAGGTCGCCACTCGGTCACGCCGCGCAGCGATCTGAAGGCACAGGCCAAGGAAGATTTCATCAAGCTGGTCGCCGACGAGCTTGCTGTCGAGCATGGGCGCGGACAATTCGACCAGTTGGTGCTTGTGGCGCCCACCGGCGTGCTCACCGAGCTTAAGCAGAAGCTCACCACACCGATTGCCGGCATCGTGGTGAAAGACCTGCAGAAGGATCTCACCAAGGTGCCCGACAACGAACTGCCCAAGCATCTGGCGCCGCGCTAGTAGAGATTTGGAGCCGCGGGCGCGGCCGAAAGAACGCGTTCTTGCCGATAGTTCCCGCTATTCCAACGGCTGGACGATGACCACCCGGAACGTGCGCAGTTCGTCGTCATGTTCCTTGATGGAGGCATATTCTCTCGGCTTGAACACGTGATTACCAAAGCGGTAGCCGGACTCGTCGTCGTCCGCGTCGCCAAGGAGGTCGTAGTGGAACGCCCAAGACCCGCCGGGCTTGCGGATTAGGTGCCCCACCTCGTCGTCTTCACCCTCCCAAAACCGCCGTACGCGGCAGTGTTCCCGCTGTGCCTTCCATGCATCGTGGTCGATGTGACCGTCGTCGGTCAGCGGGGCGGTGAACTCATACCCGCGGTCGCCGCTTCCGTCTGGAAAGTCGTGGTCGCGCGCAAGTTCCAGGCGAATTTTGTACAGGCTCATTCTTGTGTTCCTTCCCCGGAAGCCGGAGCGCGTGTGCGAAGTCTCATGACTAAGCCAAATCAGAAGCACTCTGCCCTAGCCTTGAGCAAGATCAAGCCTCTCACCAAAGGGGCAATGGGCGGCATTATCGCAGTCGGCGGTCGCGCCCCCATATTGCCGAGCCATTCACCAAGATGGTGCAATTTCACCAAAAATCGGTTGGGTCACGCCTCTGTCACTTGACCTTGAGAGTCGCGATCGCATAATCATGACCACTATGAATAGCTTGCGGACCACTCTCGTCGCACTTGTGACCCTTGCGATCGCCGCGTTCCCCTTGGCGGGGGCGAGCGCGCAGAGCGTTTCGTCCGAGCCCGCGCAGGTCATGTCGCAAGCGGACTGCGAAAACCATGCTCAGAATGTCCAGGCGAAGTCTCACCAAACGAAAGTCGATCACGGACGAGGCCATTGCGGCAAAGCCGGCGGCTGCGGCAAGTGCCTTTGCCTCGGCATGATGGCGGTACTGGCACCGGCGCCGGGCGTGGCGCCTTCGCCGAAGTTCACCGTCAAGACGGTCCGCGTCACCGACAGCCTCGTGTCGCACGCCTACATCCCGCCGTCGCCGCCTCCGCGCGTCTAAATCCTCAAAAACTAGAATCGTGCCGTTTGTCGTGAGCGTCTGCTCGCGCTGTCGCGGCACAGATCGATGCTCTGCCGCACGATGGCGGAGACCCGTCAACGAGGATTCGGAGGCGCATCATGAAGCGTCTAAGCAGTTTGATTGTTCTGGCTGCCGGCATCGCCGCCGGCACGGCAGGTAGCTATTGGTATGTGCATCGGCCTGAGCCGATCGCGACGATAGCCGCCGCGGAAGAAGCGCCGCCCGCCAAAGCCGAGCGGGAGATACTCTATTACCGCCATCCCATGGGGCTGCCCGACACCTCCAAGGTGCCGAAGAAAGACTCCATGGGCATGGACTACATCGCCGTCTACGCGGATGAGGCCGATGACGACGGCGCCGGCACCGTCAAAGTCAGCCTCGACAAGTTGCAGCGTAGCGGCGTCAGAACTGAGAAGGTCGGGAAGAAGGCCATTTCCCGGACTGTCCGCGCGGCCGGCATCGTCGAGCACGACGAGGCTCTGCTGACCATCATCGCGGTGCGCTCGGACGGCTATATCGAGGATCTGTTCGTCAATAAGACCGGCCAGTCCGTCGAGGAAGGCGATGCGCTGTTCCGCTTCTACAGCCCGCAAATTCAGCTGGCGCAGGTCGATCTCTTGGTTGCCATCCGCGCGCAAGGCCGCCGCGACGCAAGCCGGGAGCTTGACGGCGCCATGCAGAAATTGCGGAACCTCAACGTGCCCGAGACGCGCATCGAGGAGGTCCGCAAGACTAAGACCAACCCGAGGACGCTCGATTGGCCGTCGCCGACCGCGGGCGATGTCACCTCAAAGAGCGTGATTAAGGGTCAGTTCGTGGAGGCGGGCGATGAGCTATTCCGCATTGCCGACCATTCGCGCGTCTGGGTTATCGCCGAGGTCGCCGAGGCCGACATTGCCGACATCGCCGAGGGCACGCCCGTCACCGTGACGCTGCGGGCCTTTTCTAATACGCCGCATGAAGGCGAAGTCACCTTCATCTATCCGGCAATGAGGAAATTGGAGACGCGCACGATCTCGGTTCGCATCGAGCTGCCAAACCTTGACCGGCTGCTGAGGCCCGGCATGTATGCCGATGTTGTCTTCCATCCCGGCGCTAAAGATGCGCCGGTCACTGCCGTCCCGGCCAGTGCTGTGATTGACAGCGGTACGCGCCAGGTCGTCCTTGTCGCCAAGGGCGAAGGCCGGTTTGAGCCACGGGCGGTCAAGCTTGGGCATCGTGGCGATGGCTATGTGGAGGTGTTGAACGGCGTGGAGCCTGGCGAGGAGGTGGTCACTTCCGCCACGTTCCTCATCGACTCGGAGAGCAATCTCAAGGCCGCCTTGCGCGCGTTCAGCCAACAGGACGCGAAACAATGATCGCGAGCATCATTCGCTGGTCGGCGCGAAACGTCTTCCTGGTGGGGCTGGCGACGGTCTTCGTCACTTTGCTTGGCATCTATGCCGTGTCGAAAGTGCCGCTCGACGCCATCCCCGACCTTTCCGACGTGCAAGTCATCGTCTACACCGAGTATCCGGGCCAAGCGCCGCAAGTGGTCGAGGATCAGGTCACCTATCCGCTGACCACGGCCATGCTGACCGTGCCGAAGGCGCACGTCGTGCGGGGCCTCTCCTTCTTCGGCGTCTCCTTCGTATATGTGATCTTCGACGACGGCACAGACATCTATTGGGCGCGGTCGCGGGTGCTCGAATATCTGAGTGCTGCCGCCCGAGATTTGCCAGACGGCGTCACGCCCGAGCTTGGTCCGGACGCGACGGGTGTCGGCTGGGTCTACCAATATGTGCTGCGCAGCACGCAACACAGCCTCGCCGAGCTTCGTACCATTCAGGATTGGTATGTGCGATTTGGGTTGGCTAAGGCGCGCGGTGTCGCCGAGATCGCATCGGTCGGCGGCTTCGTGAAGCAGTATAGCGTGGTGGTCGATCCGCGTCGGCTCCAGGCGCTGGGCATTCCGCTTTCCAGGATCCGGGATGTCATTCGCGACAGCAACATGGATGTGGGCGGCCGCACGGTCGAACTCTCAGAGCGCGCGTATATGGTGCGGGGCCGGGGTTATATCACCGGCCTCGATGATCTCGAGCGGATCGTCGTCAAGAGTGACGCCGGCGTGCCCGTGCTGCTCAAGGATGTCGCCCGCGTTGAGCTGGCTCCCGATGAACGCCGTGGTCTTACCGAGCTGAACGGCGAGGGGGAGGTGGTGTCGGGGATCGTGTTACAGCGCTTCGGCGAGAATGCGCTGTCGGTGATCCAGCACACCAAGGATCGTCTGGCGCAGATTGCGCCCAGTCTCCCCGACGGCGTGAGCATCGAGGCGGTGTATGACCGCTCGGATTTGATCCACCGTGCCATCGATGCGTTGAAGCGGACGCTGATCGAGGAAAGCCTCATCGTTGCGCTTGTTTGCGTGATCTTCCTGATGCATGCGCGCAGTGCGCTGGTCGCCATCATCACGCTGCCGCTCGGTATCCTCATGGCCTATATCTGCATGTGGGCGCTGGGACTCTCGTCCAACATCATGAGCCTCGGCGGCATCGCCATCGCCATCGGCGCCATGGTCGACGCCGCCATCGTCATGATCGAGAACGCCCATAAGCGGCTCGAGCGGGCGCCTCCCGAAAAGCCGCGAACCGAGACCATCATCGAAGCCGCCGTGGAGGTCGGGCCGGCCCTGTTCTTCAGCCTGCTCATCATCACCGTTTCGTTCTTGCCGATCTTCGCGCTCGAAGCGCAAGAAGGCCGGATGTTCAAGCCGCTCGCTTATACCAAGACCTTCGCCATGGGTGCCGCGGCGCTTCTGTCTGTGCTGGTCGTGCCGGCGCTGATGGTGATTTTCGTGCGTGGCCGCATCATGCCGGAGCACAAGAACCCGGTGAACCGGTTCCTGATCTGGATCTACCGGCCGGTGATTGAGATTGCCCTGAGGTTCAAGGCCGTCACCATCGTGATTGCGCTTGTGGTGTTGGGCGCGGCGCTGTGGCCTGCCTCGAAGCTTGGCAGCGAATTCATGCCAAATCTAAACGAAGGCACGCTGCTCTATATGCCGACGACGCTCCCGGGCCTTTCCGTGACCAAGGCCGCGGAGCTGATGCAGACCCAGAACAAGATCATCAAGAGTTTTCCCGAGGTGGAGTCCGTTTGGGGTAAAGCCGGCCGCGCCTCCACGGCCACCGACCCGGCGCCGATGGAGATGTTCGAGACGGTGATCAATCTGAAGCCGGAGAGCGAGTGGCGGGATGGCGCCACCATCGACACGCTCATCGCCGAGATGGATAGGTCGCTGCAATTTCCCGGCGTGTCCAATGCTTGGACCATGCCCATCAAGGCGCGCATCGACATGCTGTCGACAGGCATCCGCACGCCCGTCGGCATCAAAGTGTTCGGCAAGGATCTCGGCGAGATGGAGAAGCTTGCGCGAGATATTGAGGCTGCGGTCCGCACCGTCCCGGGCACGACGAGCGCTTATGCCGAGCGCGCCATGGGCGGCTACTACCTCAATATCGACCCTGACCGGGAGCAGCTCGCCCGCTATGGGCTGATGGTCGGCGATGTGCAAAGCGTGATCGCCACCGCGCTTGGCGCCCAGGCCATCACCACCACCGTGGAGGGGCGCGAGCGCTACAACGTGGCCATCCGCTATCCGCGCGACTACCGCAACAACCCTGAGGCCATCGCCAGCGAGGTGCTGATCCCGACGCCGAGCGGCGGCACGGTTCCCTTGGGCGAAGTGGCTGCCGTGAGTCTCGCCCAAGGCCCGTCAATGGTCCGCACCGAGGATGCCCAGCTTGCGCTCTATATCTTCGTCGATTTCCGCGACCGGGATATCGGCGGCTTCGTCGCCGATGCGCAAGAAGCGGTGGCGAACCAAGTGGACTTTCCGCCTGGCTACTACGTAACCTGGAGCGGCCAGTACGAATATCTCGAGCGCGCCAAGCAGCGGCTCGCAATCGTCGTGCCGCTGACCCTGCTGATCATCTTCCTGCTGCTCTACCTCAACTTCCGGCGCGTGACCGAGGCGCTGATCGTCATGCTGTCGGTGCCATTCGCGCTCGTCGGTGGGCTGTGGCTGATGTGGTGGCTCGGCTTTAACTTCTCGGTGGCGGTGGTCGTGGGCTTCATCGCGCTGGCCGGCGTCGCCGCCGAGACCGGCGTGATCATGCTGATCTATCTCGATGGCGCGCTGAAAGAGCAGAGACAACGATGCAAGATTGAGAAGCGGCCATTCGGACCCGGCGATCTCCACGCCGCGATCATAACCGGCGCGGTCGAGCGCGTGCGGCCCAAGATGATGACGGTGACGGCCATCATGGCCGGTCTGCTCCCGATCCTGTGGAGCCACGGCGCCGGGTCCGAGGTGATGCAACGCATCGCCGTGCCGATGATAGGCGGCATGGTGTCGTCTGCTGCACTAACCCTGGTCGTAATCCCCGTGGTCTATGCTCTGGTAAAGGGCTTCTCGTTGCGCCGTGGACAGAGCAACGCCGAGTTTCGTCAGTCGAGCCCAAGCCGCGCGCACTGAAGGTTGGCTTTCGCAGGAACTTTTAGCAACGCCCGTGGTGGCTGGACTTGATCTCTCTGACAAGTTCGGTGCCATTGGCGCCACGGCCATGACGAAGGCCGCCAGCCTAAGCCACATCCCGCAGGATGGTACGCTGAACGTCTTCCGCATCTGCGAGTAAAAGCGGGTTCACAAGAGGCCAATAGCGCCCGGTGCCTTCTTGGCCCAGGGCGCTTCTTACAAATGTCAGACAATTTGGCCGCCAGTCGGCAATCGCATTTGCTGTGGCGCGTCCTTGGCGCCGGACAAACGCGGTCAGAATCTCGCCGGGAATTGCGTCGGCGGCGCTGTGCGCTTCGATTTCCGAATGTCTGGTCTTGTTTTTGTCTCCGCGATTGTAGTTAACACGGTGGTTCAACGTCGCAGTGCGCTGCACACAAACTCAGAGCAATTCTGTTCCGACCCTATGGCTTTTAACGATGTGCTTTTGCTGCAGTGCAGCGAAACGCAGAATGCATTTAGTACATTTCATTGCTGTGAGCACTTTTCACTTGCAAAGGCATTCCATTTGGCAATTATGAGCGCACAGCTTGGCTATGTGTGGGGGCGTATATTCCAATGATCAACTCGGAATGCCCACACTGTAGGTTACGCTAAGTTGGTTTCCTCGTGAGGTGTCACCGCGTGATGTGTTCATCGGACTACCCGCCGCGAGTTGCGTGCGCGAGACGTATCAAGTCGCTTCGCTTGCGGGCAACTTCCAATTTCCACAACCACTTCAGTGACAGCTTTAGAACTTGCAAGGGCAAGGTGCTCTCTTGGCATTCCGCTCAAGGGTGAACTTCGTCTAAGCAAAATAGAATAGCTCAGCTTCGATTCGGTGAACTGAGTAGCTAGGGAGAAACGGTATGAATATGAAGTTTAGTGTTCTGGCTGGATCAGTCATCGCGTTGTCGATGGGTGTTTCCGGTCAGGCAATGGCTGATTCCGATGCGGAGCAGCTGAAGCGTATGGCTGACCCCGACCAGTGGCCTGCCCCTGGTCGTGACTTCCAGCTTTCGCGTCACAGCGCGCTTTCGGACATCACGAACAAGAACGTCAACAAGCTCCAGATGATTTGGAACCAGGGCACGAACGCTCTGCGTGGCCACGAAGGCCAGCCCCTGATCATCAAGGATGTTGGCGGCAAGACCATGCTGTTCATGGTGTCGGGTTGCCCGGCCATGTCCAACTGTAACGTGGTTCAGGCTCTTGATCTTACGGATCCTGACAACCCGAAGCAGGTTTGGTCCTACGTCAAGAAGACCGACCGTGACGAGTCGGCTGTGCCGCGCGCTTGCTGCGACACCGTCAACCGTGGCGGCTCCTATGCCGATGGCAAATTCGTTTATGGCACTCTCGATGGTTTCGTGATTGCTCTTGACGGCCAGACCGGTAAGGAAGCTTGGGTCGTCAAGTATGCTTACCCTGAGAAGGGCGAGACCATCACCCCCGCTCCGTTGATCGCCCAAGATAAGGTGATCATGGGCTTCGGTGGCGATGAGTTCGCTGCTCGCGGTCGCGTTGCCGCCTTCAATCTGAAGGATGGTTCCGAGGCTTGGGTTTGCCACAGCACGGGTTCTGATAAGGACGTGTGCCTGACATCCGAAACCAACAAGGCCAACCCGCACTTCGGTCAGGCTGGTTCAGATCTTGGCATCAAGACCTTCCCGGGCGACGACTACAAAATCGGTGGTGGTGCTGCTTGGGGCTGGGTTTCCTATGATCCGGAGCTGAAGCTGGTCTACTACTCGACCGGTAACCCTGGTCTGTGGAGCCCGTCCTATCGTTGCCCCGACAAGACCCATGAAGAGTGCAACACGGGTGCTTTCGACAACAAGTGGTCGATGACAATCTTCGCACGCAAGGTCGAAAATGGTGAGGCTGTCTGGGCTTACCAGATGACTCCTTTCGATCAGTGGGACTATGACGGCATTAACGAGAACATTCTTACCGACATGAAAATTGACGGTAAGGTCGTTAAGGCCCTCACTCACTTCGACCGTAATGGCTTTGCCTACGTCATGGACCGTACCGACGGTAGCCTTCTCCGCGCCACGAAGTACGTGACGACGGACTGGGCCGAGAAGGTCGACATGAAGACTGGCCGTCCGGTTAAGGTGCGCGAGCATTCGCCGCTTGAAATTGGTCGGAACGTCTCTACCTGCCCGTCTGCGATGGGTGGTAAGGATCAGCAGCCTGGTGCCGTTGACCCGAAAGAGCCGAACATCTTCTACATGCCGACCAACAACTGGTGCATGGAGCTGGAGCCTCAGGAGCGCACGCACACGAACCAGGGCACTGTCTATGTGTTCGCGAACGTGTACATGTACCCCGAGAAGCCTGGCACGACTGGCAAGATCAAGAAGTACGACGTCT
>JAGPVD010000169.1 GCA_018067145.1 Methyloceanibacter sp. | reverse complement strand
ATCTTCTTCTAATCCACCACTTGAAGCTAAGAAATTGGAAGCCGCCCTTCGGGGCGGCTTCTTTTTTTGTGCTGCGTCCTAGAGCTAAGTCTGGCCAGCGTCTCTTTCGTGGAGGCTTGTGAAAGGCGCCGAGCGCAGCTATCTCTTGGACGAAGAAGTTCGCCAAGGGAGGGGGCCGACGGCTCCCGTTGTCCATAACCGCCATGCAAAAAAAAGCGCCCAAGGATGGGGCCGGACGAGTGCCGGTCCTGTCGGTCAAGGCTGTGTCTTACTGGTATGGCGCGAAGCGCGCGCTCGACGATGTCAGCTTCGATGTCTATCCGGGAAGGGTCACGGCGCTGCTCGGGCCGAACGGTGCCGGCAAGTCGACCCTCTTCTCTCTGATCACTCGCCTGTTCGACGCTCCGGAAGGTCGCATCGAGATCGATGGTCGATCGGCCACGGAAGCGGGCTTCAAGGCGCTTGGACCGCTTGGCGTCGTGTTCCAGCAGCCGACGCTGGACCTTGACCTTACAGTCAAACAGAACCTTCGCTATTTCGCAGCACTCAGAGGCCTCAAGCGTAAGGACGCCGATGAGCGTATGGGGCGCGCCTTAAGAGCCCTCGATATGGAGGAGCGTATCGGTGAGCGCGTGCGGTCTCTAAATGGTGGCCATCGCCGCCGGGTCGAAATTGCTCGCGGCATCCTCCACAGCCCAAAGCTTTTGTTGCTCGATGAGCCCACGATTGGCCTCGACGACCCGACGCGTGCGGCCATCGTGAAGCATATCCACGAGTTGGCGCGCAACGACAATATTGGCGTGCTGTGGGCGACCCATCTATTCGACGAGGTAGAGGCAGACGATGATCTGCTGGTACTGGATCAAGGGCGTATCGTGGCGCGCGGTGAGGCGAAGGCGGTCGTGGCCGAGACCGGCGAGGAAGACCTTGGTGCCGCATTCAGGCAATTGATCCGGGGCGATGCTGACGAGGATATAGCCGTATGACCTTCAGCCACTATGCCCGGGCATTCTACGGCATCGTCTGGCGCGAGCTGTTGCGCTTTTTGCAGCAACGCGAGCGGTTCTTTGCGGCGCTGGTACGGCCGCTCATTTGGCTGATCATCTTCGCTGCGGGTTTTCGCGCGGCGCTCGGTATCTCGATCATCCCGCCTTATGAGACCTACATCACCTACGACGTCTACATCACGCCCGGCCTGCTCGCCATGATCCAGCTCTTCAATGGCATGCAGAGCTCTCTCTCCATGGTCTATGACCGCGAGATGGGCTCGATGCGGGTGCTGCTGACCACGCCCTTGCCGCGCTGGTTCCTGCTTCTGTCGCGCCTCTTCGCCGGGGTGCTCGTATCGCTATTCCAGGTCTACACATTCCTCCTTGTCGCCTATTTCTGCGGCGTGGAGTTGCCGCCCTGGGGCTATGTGGTGGCGCTGCCGGCTTTGATTTTGACGGGAATGCTGTTCGGGGCGCTCGGCATGGTGCTGTCCTCAACCATCAAGCAGCTCGAGAACTTTGCCGGGATCATGAACTTCGTGATCTTCCCGATGTTCTTCGCTTCGTCGGCGCTCTATCCCTTGTGGAAGATGCGTGAGGGCAGCCTGACGCTCTATTATGTGTGCCTCTACAACCCCTTCACCTGGGCCGTTGAGCTGATCCGTTTCGCCTTCTATCTCAAGATAAACTGGGAAGCGCTCGGCATCGTCGGTGGATGCACGGTGCTATTCCTGGCCCTGTCGGTCTGGGCCTATGACCCGGGGCGCGGCGTGCAGCAGCGGAAAGTCATCGCCACAGTCGGCTGAGGCCCGTGAACGGCGCCCTAGACGCTTGAAAAATTGGCTGGGTAGCGGCGTAAGAGATCGTCGTGGACCTTCTCGATCATCTTAGGATCCCGCTCACCTTGCGGGACATCGACGGGCTCGATTGCCACAACATGGGTCGGGCGTGGCGCGAGCAGCACGAGCTGATCTGCGAGCAGGAGCGCCTCGCGCGCATTATGGGTGACCAGGACCGCCGTGGTTGGCCGCTCCGACCATACTTCGAGCAACAGGCGCCGCAGCCTATCGGCGGACTTCTCGTCGAGCGAAACAAACGGTTCATCGAGGAGGAGAAGGTCCGGCCGGGTCGAGAACGCTCGGGCGAGGGCCGCGCGCCGGGCCAAGCCTAAAGACAGCTCTCGCGGGTAGCGCGACAGCATCTCGGCGATACCAACGGCATGCGCCAGGCGATCGAGATCATCCGCGCTAAAGTCAGGCGCGGCGACGAGCTCGATATTTTCTTTCACCGTGCGCCAGGGCAGCAGGCGCGGCTCCTGGAACATGAATCCGATGCGCACATCGGCGGGGTACTCCACCTTGCCGATGAAGCGGTCATCGAGTTGAGCAATGATCCGTAGCAGCGTGGTCTTACCACAGCCCGACGGACCCATGAGCACGGTCATGCTCTCAGGCTTGAGCTCGAGGTCGAAGTCGCTAATCGCCGTCAGCTCGGAGCCGTCGGCGCCTACATGCGTCTTTTCCTCGACGTGGATCTTAAACTGGCTGGTTGCGCCAGCGTGTTGAGTATCGTTCAAGGGGCTGCACCAATAAATATTCGATCGTCAGCATGACCGCCACGAAGGCAAGCGTATAGCCGAGAATGGCAGTCACGTTGAAGAGCTGAAAGTTGAGATGAAGTTCGAAGCCGACGCCGTTCGGCCGGCCGAGCAACTCGACGACGAGCACGATCTTCCAAATCAGCGAGATGCCGGTGCGCGAGGCGGTGGCGAAATAGGGTTGGAGCTGGGGCAGCGTGACATTGCGGAACCTGCTCCAGGGCGTCATCCGGTAGGCTCGCGCCATCTCATTCAATCCAGGATCGAGAGAACGAGCGCCTTCGCGCACGGTCACAATGACGTTGGGAATCTTGTTCAAAGCCACGGCGCCGATGGCTGCTGCCTCGTTCAGCCCGAACCACACATAAGCAAGAATGATAATGACAAGAGCCGGGAGGTTCAGGAGCACGATCAGCCAAGGATCGAGCACGCGATTGACCGCCGGCATCTCACCCATGATGAGCCCGACCGCACTGCCGATCACCATGGCTACGAAGAACGCGGCGATCACGCGCCACAGCGTAATGCCAAGCTCGGCGAGCAGGTTCCCGTGCACCGTCTCCTCGTAAATATACTCCATGACCGCGCCAGGTCCGGGCAGTAGCCTGCTCTGGGCGAACTCGGCGGCGACGAACCACATGAGTACAAAGCCCGCCACGGAGATGAGCGAGACCCAGGGTCCGCGCGAGAGGCGCAGAGACCGTCCGGTCTCAGAGCGGGCGAACGTCACGCTCACTGGGTGGCGCCCTGCCAGAAGGTTCCGGGCGCGAGCTCGGTGCCGGTGCCGACAAGCTTCTTGCCACCAAGCTCACGAAGGAACTGATACAGCACCTTGGCGTCCGCCTCGTCAGCGTCACTGGAGCGCTCGGGGATGCCCTCGCGATAGCGCCGCCGCAGCGCCTCGAAAGTCGACTCGGTAAAGGAGGGGTCGTGCTCCGCCATCAGCGGCTTCAGCCTGTCCCACTCCTCGTTGGAGGTGGCGAGCAATTCATTGGCCTTGGCCGCGGCGCGGAGAAAGCCTTGAATTGCTGGAAGATTTTTGTCGGCCCAGTGATCGCCGAAGACATAGCCGACCATGGACACCTCGCCCTTGGCGCCAAGTTCCCGAACCACATCCTCAAGGCCGATCAGTTGGGTGAAGCCGACTGCCTCAAGCCGCGCGGCATAGGGCCAGTAGTTGAGCACGGCATCGACCGCTCCTTGCTTGGCCCTTTCGGAGAGAAGCGGGGGCGCACCGAATTCCTGCGTGGTCGCGGTGCGCAGATCGATATTGGCGGTGCGCAGCGCATAGGCCACGATCAAGAGCCAGCTCTTGTCGAGGGGGCCGCCCGCGACGCCTAGCGTTTTGCCCTTGAGATCAGCGAGCGTTTTAATGGGAGAATTGGGAGGCACCATGATAGCGCCGAGCGCCGTAGTGAAAGGCACGAAGGCAAAGTCGGCGCCTACCGCGCGCTGACGCGAGACCCAGAGCCAATCCGTGGCGACGACGTCTACGGATCCGCTTTGGAGACCGAGAGTGGTTGCCTGAGTGCTCGCCAAAGGTGTGATGTCGAGCTCAATGCCCTCAGCCTTGTCGAGGCCGTTGGCATGGATGGTATCGAGCACCCAACTTACCGTGCCGAATTTCAGCACGGCGATTTTGAGTTTGGCCGGTTCGGCGGCTTGCGCGACGGCAACGCCCGCGAGGGCGAAGACCAAGAAAGCTAGTAGACGTGCCCGCAACTTGTGCTCCTCCACGTTTTTCAAATGAAATTCTTTGGGACTAGCCAGGCGACGCGCGCCCGAAGCTCGTATCGCCGCGGACGGGTAAGCGCTGCCGTGGCCCTCTGGCGAGGCCCGGAATTCTTATGGCGCATAGGCGGCGAGAGTGGCGGAGAACAATCTACCGATCTACCAATGCTTGGCAAGTTTCCATTATTCGCCTGCCGATGAACGGCAAGCGTGTCGGGAAGGTATGCTCGGCGCGCGATCTGCATCAGCTCGGCGCCTTCAGCCGGTAACCGTGGCCCCGCACCGTTTCAATCAGGGGCTTGCGGCCGTCCGTGTCGATCTTGCGCCGCAGCCGCGCGATATAGACATCGACGACATTGGTGAGGGGGTCTTCGCTATAGCCCCAGACCTGGTTGAGAATTCTGGTGCGCGAGAATACGCGGCCCGGCGCGCCCATCAGCAGCTCGATGATGGCAAGCTCCTTCGCCGTGAGCTTGATGGTATCGCCGTCGCGGGTCACTTCGAGCAGATCCCGGTCGAGTTCGAGATCGGCCACCTTGAGCACATTCGAGTTTGGCGCGAAATGATGAGAGCGGCGCACCAGCGCTTCCATGCGCACAAGTAGCTCGTCAAAATCGAACGGCTTTGTGAGGTAGTCGTCAGCGCCGATCTTGATGCCTTTGATCTTATCTTCCAGGGCGTCCATCGCGGTCAGCATGAGGATCGGCGTGTGAATGCCGTCTTGGCGTAGGCGCTGGCACACCTCGTAGCCGTGTATGTCGGGAAGCATAAGATCGAGGATGATGACATCGAACTCGCCGGTCTTGGCGAGGTCGATCCCTTGAGCGCCCGTTGGCCCGACGGTAACTCCATGATTTTCTGCACGAAGTCCGCGGTCTATGAAGTCGGCGACACGCGGTTCGTCTTCAATCAGCAGCACGTTCACGCCTGCTTCCCCTCGGCTTCCGCCGGCAAGGTGACCGTGACGGTCGTCCCTTTGCCGATCCGGCTTTTCATCTCAATCCGTCCTTTGTGCGCCTCGACGATAGCTTTGGCGAGCGGCAGGCCGAGTCCAAGACCTTCGGCATTCATCTCTACCGCTTTGCCGCCCCGCCGGAACCGGTCGAAGACGCCGTCGAGTTCCTCCGGGGCGATTCCGACGCCTTGGTCGGAGACCCGCACCGTCATGTCCCCGTTGGACTTTCCGACTTTAACTTCAATCGCTCCCTTGGACTTGGAGTAGCGGACGGCATTGTCAAGCAGGACCAGGAATAGTTGCCTTAGCCGAGCCGGATCGCCCTGGACCATTTGGTGGCTCGCCGAACCCTTAGCCAGGGCGATACCGATCGATTTGTCGTAAGCGATGACCTTGGCATCGCCTACGACCCTCTCCACCAGATCGCTCAAGTCGGTCGGCCGCAAATTGAGCCGGACCGCGCTGGCGCCTTGGCGAGCGATGAACAGCAAGTCGTTGACGAGAACCGACAAGTGCTTGGCCTGTTCGACGACGCGCTCGATAGAGTGCTTGTACTCCGCGACCCGTTTGTTCTTGCCGCGCAGCGAAATCTCTCCCTCGCCACGAATGATCGTGAGGGGCGTACGAAGCTCATGGCTGATATCGGCGAAGAACCCCCGGCGCGTTTCGTCGATTTTGCGTAAAGATTCGTTGGCTTGGCGGAGCTCCTCGGTACGTTCCTCGACGACGGTCTCGAGATTGGCGTGGGCGTCTTGCAGCGCCTTCTGGTGGCCCTGAAGATCGGCGGCCATGCTGTTGAAGCTTCTCCCAAGCTCGGCGAATTCGTCGCGGCCGGAAATGGCGATGCGGTGGGAGAGGTCGCCTTCGGCGAGCTTGGCCGTTCCGCGTAAGAGCTCAGCCAGCGGCGCGCGCAGGCCACGAAGCAGCAGAAACATCAGCGCCAGAGTCGTGAGAATCGCGAGCCCTGCGTGAATCTGACTGATGCGTTCGAGTCGTTTCAAGAGCTGCGCGGCGTTCGCGTCGATTCTCAAGACTTCGGCGGTTTCGTCGGCGACGGCGACTTCGATCAGCTCATTGAGCTCTTGATCGATCCCGCCCCTCAGCAACTCAATCAGCTTCTGCCAGGCGATATCGGGCCGGCCGCGGCTGCGGAGCTGCTCGACCTCGGCGAGCTGGTCGAGTGTGTGTTGATACTCTTGTCTGATCGCCACCAGGCGGTCGATCTCCGCCTCCTCGGCGCGCCGTTCGTCGTCTCCAACAATGGTGAGTTCCTTCTCGGAGAGGTCCTGAAGCGCCGACAAGTCTGATTCGATGACCTTGTTCAGATAGGCCGCGCCCAAGGGCCGATCGGTCATCCCCGTCAGCAATGTGTCGGTCCAAGCCTTGAACAGCTGTTGGCTGTGACGGGAGAGCTGCAGCTGCCGTTCGAGCTGCTCATGGGAGATGCGGGACCTTATAAGGAAGCGGTGCGACTGAGCCACGCCCCAATAGGCGAGGGCCGCCGCCGAGAGGGACATGGCGAGCAGCAGACCGGCCGCGATCAGTAGCTTGGTGCGATACCGCATCAGATGCCTATAACCCCTTGGCCACTGCCAGCGACGACCTGGGGGTAACCGCCTCCCTGTGTACTCCGGGCAGGGCTCCAATAGCGCTTCAAGCCCGCTCGAACTTGGCTCTACCTATACTGTATTTTGCCAGGCGCCACCCGGCTTCTAGAGCTTCGGGCCTGGGCTGCTCAGCGGCTATCATCATAGGCCAAAAGAAGTTTGCCTGAGGTTGGCACTTTGAGTGCCAAAGCTTCCCGGAATGCTTTCTTCTATAGACTGTTCCGGAATGCTTGCTTCTATAGACTGTTAACGGGTCTATTCAATTCAGGCGATGAATGGTCTAGACTGCTCATAGGTCGTGACGTTGGTCCTCGGCCGAAAAAATCGACAGAACCCTAAAAGGGGCAGGTTGGGGCAGGGGGAGAGCGTTCTTCGGAACGCCAATAAAATCGCACCGGTCTTGGTGTCCCTTATTGCATCTACCGGCCTACCCCGCAGAGCTCAACGGCGCAAAGCCTGGTCTGCATGGGTAACTGCCGAGCAGGATTTAACTTGGGGGACGACTCTTGCGACAATATCTCAACACGCAGCGCGCATTGGCCACTACGGCAATGCTCTCTGTTCTCATGGCCGCTGGCCTGACCGTTGGCGTTTCGACGCCTGCTCTTGCCGAGTTCGAGATTAACGAATCCGGCGTCGAAAAGGGCGAGTCCGAGCTCGAATATCGTGGCGCCGTTCACTGGGGCGTGCCTAAGGGTGAGGAAGGGGAAGGCGGCGAAGGAGACGAGGAAGAAGCTGGTGGCGGAGGCGTCCTGGAAGAGGAAGAAGAAGGCGAGGGTCTTCGGCAGAGCCATGACTTTGAGTTTGAGTACGGGCTTACCGATCGAATCAAGGGTGCTGTCACGCTGAGTGCGGATGAGCCCATCGAAGGTGATTTCGATTTGGCCGGCGTTGAGCTTGAGGCGCAATACGAGCTCATCGAGCGTGAGGGCGACGGTCTTGGCTTTGCTATCGGCGGTGGCTATGGCTTTGCCACTCGGGGCGGCGAAGCCGACGAGATCGAGTTTGGAGCTATTCTTGATGTGGAAAGTAAGCGCCTTTTGCTGACACTCAATCCGCTTTTTGTCGCTCAAGTTGGAGACAATCGTGAGTCCGGCGGCCTAGGCTTCGAGTATGGCTGGCGCGGTGAATACAAGGTCGCGCGTAGCTGGGGCGTTGGCGTCGAAATGTTTGGTGAGATCGAGCAGCTGGCCCATTCAGGTCCATTTGACGACCAAAACCATAGCATTGGTCCGACCTTGTTCTACAACCCCGGCGATGGTGACGATAATATCGGCGGCCTGGGCGACTATGACGACGACGACGACGATGAAATCGCTGGCGAGCCGGAGATGGAGTTCGTTTTCAACGTCGGCCTACAGTTCGGTCTGACAGATGCGACGTCCGATACCGCGCTCAAATTCCAGGGCGGCGTCGAATTCTAAAAGGCGAGACTTTCCAAAGCCTAGCCAAAGAACGG